>CALBET010000089.1 GCA_937888665.1 uncultured Acidobacteriota bacterium | reverse complement strand
GTGCAACGCGCGACTTTCACCACGGGCTGCTACGCGAGGACATCCAGAAGCTGATCGTAGGCGCTCAGCATTCTAGCATTGCCGCTGAATTGCGGTTCCGGGTGCGTGTTGACGACGATGCCGCCACCGCAGGCGCGAAGCCAGTCGAGCTTGGGACGCCAGAAGTCGACCAGTTGCGCCGGGTCGCGGCCCCAGTAGAGCGGGTCTTCGAACGGGATGGTCGTGGGCACGTGCGTCAGTCCGTCGAGGGTGAACGGCTTCGTCCACAGGCACCCCCCGATGCCACCCGGGCACGACCGGTCGGTGTCAAGCCGGCTGTAGTCCACGGCCACATAGTCCTTCAGCACCTCGAACAGGGTGTCGCTGCGAAACCACGAGGGCGACCGGAAGCACTGGATGTCGTAGCGCTCGATCAGCGGTCGGCAGGCATCGAGCCGTCGGCGGATCTGGTCGGCCGGGAGGAAGGCGATTCTGTTGTCGTGGTTGTAGCCGTGTAGCCCGATCGTGCATCCCCGTTCGACCAACCAGTCGAGGACCGCGTAGTCGGGCGGGTCTCCGCGTCCAACGACGTGCCAGACTGACCGGAACCCGTGGGCGAGTTCGAGTTCGGCGGTGCGTCGCACCCACGAGAAGCCCTCCGCGGTGTCGATGTCATGGGTCAGCACGATGGCCGGCGGATGGGGCCGAGTCGTAGCCGGGCTGCGTTCTGCCTCATCTGGGCTGACGCGCGCCCAGATGTGCGCGAGCAGCTCGAAACCTTGTTCGATAGGGAAACCAGGAAACGTGCGGGCCGTCTGACCCTCTGGCGCCTGCTGCGCCAGTAAGAGCTTGGCGACCACCCGCCGTACCGGGCCCGGCACGCGGTGATAATGAAACGGCAGACGGGTGTACAGGGGCCGCGTCAGCGTTCGGTAGGACTCGCCGAGCACGTACCGTGTCCAGCTCGGCCAGTCGTAGCGGATGTGCGGCTCGCCCGCGGCCAGGCTGATGAGCGGGATGTGGCCCGCGTCCGTCTCGGCCCACGCGAGAGGCTGTCCCGGGAGGGTCTCCCGGCAAGCCACGACATCGGCGGGGGGCAACGGCACGTGCGCGCCGGCGTCGGCCTGGAACCACTCCGGCCGGTACGCGGGATCGACATCAACGCGGTAGATGCGCGAGAGGCGGTCGTTTCCCGTGGGCTCTGCAGGTGACACGAGGGCGCTCAGGCTGCCAGTGTCCGTCGCACGACCTCGGCGACCTGTTCAGGCACCCCATCCGGTAGCTCCGGGTAAATCGGGACGGTCAAGGTGCTTCTGGCCGCCGCCTCAGCCACGGGGAAGTCGCCGACGCCGCCACCCAGGTCCGCGTGCGCCGGTTGCAAGTGCACCGGAACCGGGTAGTGCAATCCGCTGTGGATGCCGGCCGTCTCGAGCGCGTCATGCAGCGCGTCGCGACGCCAGGTCCGGACCGCATAGAGGTGATACACATGCGTCCCGTGGGCGAGCACCGTGGGCGTTGTGACCCCGGTGTCCTGGAGGAGTCTGTCGTAGGTCGCCGCAATCCGGCGCCGAGCGTCGTTCCAGGCGGGGAGGTGACGCAACTTTACTCGCAGAACCGCCCCCTGGATGGCATCCATGCGGTAGTTGAAGCCCTGGCGAGCGTGATGGTAGCGCTGGTCCTCGCCCCAGCTGCGCAGCGACCGAATCGCCTCGGCATGGGTGCCGTCATTGGTGACCACGATGCCGCCTTCGCCGTACGCCCCCAGGTTCTTGCCCGGGTAGAAGCTGAAGCAGCCCAGATCGCCCAGCCCGCCCACCGGGCGGCCACGATACTCCGCGCCGTGCGCCTGGGCGGCGTCCTCCACCAGCACCAGACCGTGCTCGCGCGCCAGCGTCTGGAGCGGGTCCAGATCGGCCGCCTGGCCGTAGAGGTGCACCGGCACGATCGCCTTCGTCCGCGGCGTGATGGCGTTCGCCACCTGTGCCACCTCCATGGTGCAGCCGTGGGGCTCGATGTCGACGAACACCGGGGTGGCGCCGGTGTACCGGATGGCCGCGACAGTCGCGACGAAGGTATACGGCACCGTGATCACTTCGTCGCCCGGGCCCACCCCGGCCGCCAGCAACGCGAGATGCAGGGCACTGGTGCCGGAGCTGACCGCCACGGCGTGGCTGGTACCGCAGTAGGTGGCGAACTCGGTTTCGAACGCGGCCACCTCTGGGCCGAGCGCGAAACGACCGCTGGCCAGGACCCCGAGCACGGCCGTGTCAATCTCCTCCTTGATGGAGGCGTATTGGGCCTGCAGGTCGACCATCGGGATCATTCGCCTGCCTCCGTGAGGTCCAGTTCGACGAGTTGTCCCTGGTTGCGCATCGACGCTGTCGCCGCCTCAAGAATCCGGACGACCCGGAGGCCGACCGCGCTGCTGGTCACCGGCTCGCGTCCCGTGTCGATCGAGCCGAGAAAGTCGCGAGCCGCTCCCGAGAGCGCCTCCGTGGCGTCGAGGTGTGGCGCCCACATGTCGCCGGTGCGATAGCTGACAAGCATCTCGTGCCGACCCTTCAGCCCCGGATCCACCGTGATGCCCTTGTCGTAGACGCGTACCTTCTCGCTTGGCTCCAGGTCGTCGAACACGATCATCTGTTTGTCACCGCCAATCAGTGTCCGCCGCACCTTGACCGGGGCGAGCCAGTTGACGTGAAAATGCGCGATCAGGCTTTCTTCAAAAAGACAGGTGAGATACGCGACGTTCGCCGTGCGGCCCGGCACATGCGCGCTCCCGATTGCCGACACGGCCCGGGGGCGCGCGTCGAGGACATAGTCCATGATGGAGAGATCGTGTACGGCCAGGTCCCACATGACGTCGACGTCGTACTGGAACAGGCCCAGATTCACACGGACCGAGTCGTAGTAGTAGAGGTCGCCGAGTTTTCCGGCTCGGACCAGCTCGCCGATCTTCCGGACCGCGCCGGTATAGACGAACGTGTGGTCCACCATGAGGACCCGCCCACGCGCCGCCGCTTCATCGCGTAGCCGACGCGCCTCGTCGCTGGTGGCCGCCAGCGGCTTCTCGACCCAGACGTGCTTGCCGGCGGCCAGCGCCCGCATGGCCAGCGCGAAGTGGGTCGCCACCGGGGTGGCGATCACCACGGCGTCCACCGCGGGATTCGCGATGAGCGTGTCGGCGTCGGTGGTCGTCGTGACCCCGGGGTAGCGGTGGGTCACCCCTTCGAGGCGCTCCGGGCTGAGGTCGCTGACCGCCACGACACGCGAGCCCGGCGTGTCGGCGAAGTTCCGGACCAGATTTGGGCCCCAGTAGCCGTATCCGATCACGCCAATTCCGATCATGACGGTGGTGGCTCCGTCGACGTGCGGTCTGACGCGGCGTGGCGGACGTCTCCCACCACACGCGCCGGAACGCCGGCCACGATGGCGTCCGGCGGAACGCTCCGGGTGACCACCGCGCCGGCGCCGACGATGGCCCGCGCACCGACCGTGATGCCGGCCAGGATGGTGGCGTTGCTGCCAATGGAGGCGCCCTCGCAAATCCTGGTGTCAATCTGCCGCCAGTCGTGCGCGGACTGCAGGTCGCCCCGGTCGGTCGTGGCGCGGGGGTAGGGATCGTTGGTGAACATCACACCGTGGCCGACGAACACCCCGTCCTCGATGGTGACGCCAGAGCAAATGAAGGCGTGCGATGAGATCTTGCAACGCCGGCCGACCCGTGCCCCCCTCTGAATCTCGACGAAGGTGCCGATTTTCGTCGACTCGCCGATGTCGCACCCGTAGAGATTGACCAGTTCGGGATGTCGAATCTCGACTCCATCGCCCAGCTGCACATCAGATGTGATCATGCCTCGTCTTTCGCGCGCTCGGTTCTGGAGTGGACCCCGTTCGGGCCTGGCCACCCCCAAGGTCAGCGGACCCGCCCATGCCCCGAACCTAAAGCAACGAAAGAGGATATCACGTGCGTGGTATACTGGCGGTTCACCTCCGTGACCCGTCCAAAGCCCCCCCCGTCCGCCGCACCAGGGCCCACGTCCGGCGACAGCTCCGACCGCCAGATCACCGTTATTCAAGACGAGCTCTTCGGCGCCGGCCAATCAAAATTACAGAAGTACGCGAGTCTTATCATCGGGCGCCCTGGGCTGTGGCCGCTGATCCGCTACGAAGCGATCACCCTGCTCTGTATGCCGCTGCCGGGGGCTTTGGGACTGTTCCTCCGGATGAAGCTGTACCCGCGTCTGCTGGGTCGGGTGGGTCGAAACGTTACGTTTGGGCACGGCGTCGTGCTGCGCCACCCACACAAGATCCGTATCGGCGATGACGTGCATATCGACGACCAATGCGTGCTCGATGCCAAAGGGGCAGACAACCACGGCATCACGATTGGGAACGGCGTGTTCATCGGCCGCAACACCATCATCAGTTGCAAGAACGGCGACATCGAAATCGACGACCGCGCGAACATCGGTTTCAACTGCGAGATTTTCTCCGGGGGACACGTGCGCCTCGGAAAGAACACATTGGTGGCCGCCTACACCTACCTGGTCGGCGGAGACCATGAGCACGATCGCACCGACATTCCGGTGCTCGACCAGGGCCGGGTGGCGCTCGGAATCGAGGTGGACGACAACGTCTGGCTCGGAGCGCACGTCGTGGTGACCGATGGGGCGAAGGTGGGGCGGGATGCCATCATCGGTGCGGGCGCCGTGGTGCGTGGCGAGATCCCGCCCTTTCACATTGCCGCTGGCGTGCCCGCCAAGGTCATCCGCGACCGCCGGGACTGATCGAGGCGAGACGGCGCTGCATGGCGCCGCGTATCGAGGCGCCCCAACGGTCGCCACATACCTGGTCGAGCAGGGCGCCCAGCTCGACGAAGGAACAGCCCGCGACGGCCCACGTACTTGCGTCGCTGATGGCCGAACGCGGTCTCTCGACCGACGGTCTGGCCGATGAACTCCGCACTTGCTTCGACTGTGGCCGGAACCTCGGTTCGGCGCGCGATGCCGAGGGCAAGCGCGTGGCCCAGCGACACCGGACAGAGTGCCGGGTCAGGACGACGCCGGGGTGCAGCCGGTCCCGGAAGCGGTCCCGCAGCAGTGACCCAGTTTCATGGGCGTGGTGGACAGACGTAGTGCGCCTCGGTCACGCGGGTACCCCCGTCGCATGGTTCGCGCAGGATCCAGACCGCCTCGTCGCGGTGATTCTGCACCACCCACTCGTACTCCTGTATGAACGCGACCGACGTCGATGCTAGCAGCACCTGCTCGTTCGCGAAGAAGACCGTGCTGTAGACATCCCAGTAGTCCGCGTACCCGTATTTGATGTCGTTCGCGACCAGGTAGTCGGCCAGCACCTGCCGGTTGTTCACGGGTGGGTTTCTCAGGAATTCGGTGAGTAGCTGGACGTGGCCCCAGAGCGCGGCGACGGCCCAGACGGCGACCACCCCCAAGGTGGCGACGCGTAGCAGCCTCCGGCGCTCGACCGCCGCGAAATAGGCGAGCAGACCAACCACCCCCAGCACCGTCAGCAGGGTGTAACGCATCGTAGCTGGACTGATCCGACCGCACTGGGACACCACATACGCGGCGCTGGATATCGCTCCAGTGAGGAGGAGGTATGTCGCGAATTGCAGCCGGGGCTGCCAAGGTCGGAGACCACCGTGTGTCATGCCCCAGACGACCCGTCCCAGGGCAACCAACAGAGTGCCGCCGAAGAGCAGCCAGAGCCCATCGACGCCCTGGGTGCCCGCGCTCGGGATCGACAGCCCCACGAGCGATTCACGGTGGCCGCCGAACATGGACGACAGAAAAGGTCCAGCGAAATCGGCCAGGGCTTGCGGCACGGTGGCGGCGTTGAAACAGAAGCGCTCGAGCACCACGCCGATGTCCAGGGTCATCGCTTTCACCCCCGGTTCGCCCATCCCCGGATATGCGTCGGAGGTCGCCGGTCCCCACGCGGTTCCGGCCTGCAACCGGACCATGGCGACGAGCTGCCAGACGGCCGTGAACCCCACGGCGGCCTTGAGCTTCCTCTGGATTCCCGTCACCGTCAGCAGCGACCGGTCCAGCAGTTCGACCAGGACCAAGGCGGCCAGCGCGTAGGCGGCGAACACCCGGTGCAGGTATCCGAACGCGAGGACCATGCCGAATGTGAGCGGCCGCCGGCGCGTTACCCACAGGAGCAGCGCGACGAGCAGCGGCTCCGACTGTCCGCCGTTCGCTTCGAGGAAGTAGTTCGTCGTGCCGGGAGGCGCGAGAACGAACGGCATCGCGACGAGCAGTCCGATGAGCGGCCGCAGTCCGAGCTCCCGCTCCATCAGCACGATCAGCAGCACAGCCAGCGCCACGTTGATGCCAAGTAGCGGCAATTTCAGCGCCATCACCGAGGCGCCGAAGAACCAGAACAGGGGTGCCGCCAACCAGGCCTCGATACCAAGCAGATAATCCAGTCCGTAGTAGAGCACCGGGATGGCCCGGCCTTCCGCGAGGTGCTTCGTCATCAGCCCCACGATCGCCTGATCGGAATCGAACACGGCGTCGGAGAAGACAAAGACGGCGCTGCGCAGTATTACGAGCGCGACCGCGAGGCCGAGTGCAAGCGCGCGCTCCGGGGTGGCCGACCCGCGCGGCCACGCCGCGCCGGCAGGTGAACTCGGGTCGTCATCCGGGGTAGGCATGGTCCCTGTGCGCCGGCAGCTGAGATTGTACGGCGACGACCGGGCAGGGCCGATCCAGGCGCCGCCCTACTGGTCCGGCCGTTGCGTCAGACGATAGCACCTGTCTTGAAAGTCAAGTGGTCTGGCGTTCGAGCCACGGATGTGCGTGCGAATCCCACGAGCGACCGCCGCTGGCGCGTGTTCCAACCGATTCCGTCGATGCGGTCCGTCTTCGCCAGCTGGCCCGTGCTCCGGGCGAAATCGCGCACCTGGCGCGGATTTGCCAC
>CALBET010000088.1 GCA_937888665.1 uncultured Acidobacteriota bacterium | reverse complement strand
ACCCGGCGGTGGAGATCGTGTTCAACGACGCCGACCAGCTGGTCCAGGACGCCGAGTACACCTACGCCTACGACCCCGAAGGTCGGCGCACCTCGAGGACCCACCGGGTGACGGCAGAGGTCACGACCTACGGGTACAACGCGCTCGACCAGATGACGTCGCTGGTGGAGGGTCCGGACACCTGGACCTTCGTGTTCGACGCGATGGACCTCCGGGTGCTGGTGCGCTCCGAGGACGCGCTCGGCTTCGAGACCTACGGGGAGGCCTTCGTCTACGACCTCCGCAAGACGGTCCGGGGGAGCTACGACACCGCTGGGGTGCGGACGGCGAGCTACGTCGCGGGCACGGGGTTTGGCGAGGTACTGGCGATGATCGACGGGTCCGGCGTCGAGAGCTACGGGCTCCGAGATCGTCTTGGGACCACGGTGGGCTGGGTGGATGGCGGCGGCGGGCTGTCGTTTACGGTTCGGGATGCCTATGGGGTCCGGGGGATTGCTCCGGCTGGGGTGGTGCCGTTTGGGTACACCGGGCATGCCGAGGATCCGACGGGGTTGGTGTGGGGGCGCGCGCGGTGCATGGCGCCGACGACCGGCGCGTGGACCAGCGAAGATCGCGATTGGAGAGAGAGTCGATACGGGTATGTCCGTGGCCGTTCGATCAACGCAACTGATCCCACCGGGCGAACGACCGCGATACAGTACACACTGATGGTCGGCACGGTTAGCATGTGCGTGGTGACGGCCTTCGCCTATCAAGAGGCCGAGAGCAATGCTAGCATGGCTGCGTACTACCGTAGCTTGGCTGAACAGGCTGGAGCGGGGAGTCTCCATTCGCGAGTTGTTGGAGGGGCGTGGAGGCGTCAAGCCGAAGCACATGACTTCGCATCAGCGGCTGCGCTTCAGCGAGCGGACAGTTACGGCGGCGCCTGTTTAGCAGGCATATTCCTCTTCTTGGTGCCGTAGTGGGTCCGTTAAAAACTATGAGGCGCGAACACAAACAGCGCTCCATTGGAACCGTCATCCCAGTTTCCAACGACGCTGATAGTCCTGTGATTCGCGCCAGCCTCGGCAGCGTGACTATCTTGTCTGGTAACACGGAAGCCCTGGTTAATGGTGGCAAGATCCTGGCGGTGTTGTGTTTTGTCATTTCGAATTATCTTTGGCCACTGGTTCTTTTCGTCCCGCTCGCCTTCTTGCTTGGATTCATGGTCCAACGGGCATTTTGGCACCATGTGCTAATCGTCACTGCGCGATCCCTTGTAGTTGAGAAGAGAGTTTTCTGGCTCTTGTCCCGCACAACAATACCTCTAGAGTCCGTGAGCAGCGTCGTGGTAACCAAGGGCCGGATGCATACCTCGTTGGAATTCGTTCAATCGAACGGGATGATGCATCGCATAAGGCTCGGTCCCGAAGCAGATCATCGTGCCGTCGCCTTGTGGGTAAATGGTCTTCTGCATGCCGTGGATGGCGAGGAGTTGTTAGCTGAGTTGATACCTCGCGATCTCCAGCGCCTCCGTCTCCTTCGTGCCAAGGCAACTTTCGCGGGGTTGGGCGTGATTCACGACCCGGTCTGATGGATCCGGTTGCATCGTCGGTGGCGGTGTTCGGGGCGTCGTGACGCGGATGGTTGCACTGGGATCGACGTCGTTGAGAGGTGGCAGTACGGAGGCGGTAACTATCCACCTTTACCCGAGCACCACGCCCGGAGGAGCCGCCCCCGTGACTGCCATGACCGAGATCGCACGGGCGTGATCCATGGGCCGGTCATGCTGCATAACGCTCAGCGGACAAGGACCAGCAGGTTGGCCTCCGGGTAGTCGAAAGTCTGCCTTGGCTGGTCTTTTCCGCTGTTGAACGGGACCGCGTGGCTGCACGGGTCCGCGTTATGCCGAAATAGCGTGGGCGGCGGGGCCTGCGGGGGGCCTGCGGCGAAGACTGGGGCCCGCGAGAGCGTCGGTCGGATCGGCGGAGTCGGCGGCCCTCCTTCCAGCCGCGATGATGGTCGTATCCACTCACTGAGCGCCTTTGGTACTGGGGTTCGAGCGGGTGACATGGGCACAGGAGGAATGCCATGTCGCCTGCTGTCGCCCGCTGGTCCCGCATCGTGGACCGAAGCCACCGCACCCCGCTGACCCTGCGAGAGTTCGCGCACCGAGAGGGAGTGAACCCGAACACGCTGGCCTGGTGGCGTTGGCGGCTTCGGGAAGAGGAGCGCCCGACCCCCCGGAGATTCGCGGAGGTCGTGATGGTCGAGCCGGACCGCCGTGGCGGGGACCGGCGCCAGCCCGGCCAGGGTGGACTGGTGGTCCAGGTCGGCGCAGCCCGGGTCGAGGTCGATGCGTCGTCGGACCTCGAGCTGCTGCGGGCAGTGGTGGAGGTGCTCGCATGATGCCCGTCCCCGACCGCATCCTCCTGGTGTTCGACCCGGTGGACTTCCGCAAGCAGATCGACGGCCTGGCCGCGGTGTGCGAGTCCCGGCTCGGAGAGGAGCCGCTCGACGGGACGCTCTTCCTGTTTCGCAATCGCCGAGGTTCAGGTCTGAAGGCGCTGATGTGGACATCGGGCGGCTTCACGATGGCGTACAAGAAGCTCGAGCGGGGGAGGTTCCTGTGGCCCTCGGGTGAGGGCGACAAGGTCCAGATGACGCGCGCCGAGCTCGCCGCACTCCTCGAGGGCCTGGACCTGTCGAATATTCGCCGACTGAGCAGGTGGAATCCCGCAAATCAGCGTGACAGCGACCCTTCGCTGCGTTAGTTGACAGCATGCGCGGACTCGCTGAAATCCTCGATGAGAACACGGCCTTGCGGCGGGAGGTGGCCTCCCAGGGCGAGCAGCTCCGCACCCAGGGCGAGCAGCTCCGCACCCAGGGCGAGCGGCTCTCGCAGAAGGACGAGCTCATCGAGAAGCTGCAGGCCAAGCTCGAGGCCCTCGAGGGCAGGGTGAACCGCTTCGAGGAAGCCCTGAAGTTCATCGAGAAGAAGCGTGAGCTCGCCCGGGCGGAGCGCTTCATCGCCGACAAGAACCAGCCGCCACTCTTCGAGGACGAAGCGCTCCAGGTGCCTCCGCGCGACCCCAAGGTGGAGTCCGGGGAAGAGGAAGAACCCAAGGACCGCAGGCGCAAGTCGCGCGCCAAGGGCGGTCACCCCAGAAGCGGCAGACGCAAGCTCGACGCCGAAGATCTCGGGCTCCCGGTCAAGACCGTGTTCGCGCCCGCGGGAGAGGTCCCCGGCGGCGAGGTCGTCGGCACGAGCGCGACCACGTCCTACCGCGTCGAGTACACCCCCGGACAGCTCTACCTGGTGAAGGTCGTCAGGGAGCAGAAGACCCGCGCGGATGGCACGACCTGGACCGCGCCCGACCCCTTCCTGCTCCCCCGCGCCATGTGCGGCGATGGCCTGCTCGCCCACATCGTGACCGAGAAGTCCGAGGACCATCTCCCGCTCAACCGCCAGGCCAAGCGCCTCGCCCGGCAGGGACTCTCCTTCGGCACCAACGTGCTCGCGGGCTGGCTGCGGCAGGGCTTCGAGCAGGTCCGGCCGCTCGTCAACGCGATCCGCCAGCAGGTCGTCACCGACCAGCTCGTCCTCTCCGACGACACGGGCCATCCCGTGCAGGATGGCGGCGACGGCAAGCTCCGAAAGGGGCGGTTCTGGGTGTTCACCGACCAGCGCCAGGCATTCTACGCCTTCTCCGGAGACAAGAAGGGCATCCACCCGATGAAGATCCTCTGCGACCTGGGGTTCCACGGCGGGATCCTCGTCGCCGACGGGGGCAACGAGTACGACCCGGCCGAGGTCCAGCTCGGCCTCACCCGAGGAGGGTGCTGGTCGCACTTCCGCAGGTACTTCACCAACGCCGCGGTCCTCGAGGAGCGGGCGAAGCTCATCCTGCCCACGTTCCAGGATCTGTTCCTGATCGAGCGCGAGCTCGCCGAGCTCGATCCGGACGACAGGCTCGCGGTCCGGCAGGAGCGCTCCGCGCCGCTGGTCGACGGGGTCTACACCTTCATCGAGGACCTCGGACCGCAGCTCCGGCCTGGTGGCCTGCTGGCCAGGGCCTGCGGCTACGGGCTCAGCCAGCAGTCCCGAATGCGGCTGTTCCTCACGGATGGGAGGGTGCCGCTGCACAACAACATTAGTGAGCTTCTGATCCGCCAGGAGGTCGTCGGAAGAAAGAACTGGCTTTTCTCGCGCTCCGAAGGCGGGGCCGAGGCTGGAGCGGGATGGCTCACGATGGTCCAGAGCGCCTGGCTGCAGGGACTCGTGCCGGGCGACTACCTGTACGACGTGTTCAAGCGGCTGCCGGATTGGCCCGCGAACCGGGTCGGAGAGCTGACCCCGCTGAACTGGCGCATCGCCATCGAGGCCGGGACCCTGAAGCAGATCTGCTGGGGCGAGTTCCCGACATAGACACCGCGGATTCATGGTGGCCTCGTACCGAGCTGGTCATCACGCCGCGATGATGCTCAGTGACTGGATACTGCGAGCTGCTGCAGCGTCTCGGCCGTGGCGGTGAACTGCAGGCCGTGGCGGACGGCTCATCGACAGCGTCGGGGCC
>CALBET010000087.1 GCA_937888665.1 uncultured Acidobacteriota bacterium | reverse complement strand
GATCCGGTGTCCTCTCGCGAGTCGACGCCATGACCGATGCCGACGGCCGGCCACATCTTGGCATCGCCGGCGCGATCGCGCGTTCGTTCGTCGACTCCAAGCTGACACCCGTCCTTGCCGTATTCGCCGTCGGCCTCGGACTTTTTGCCACCGTCAGCCTGCCACGTGAGGAAGAACCGCAGATCGTCGTGCCGATGGTGGACATCTTTGTGGAGATGCCCGGCGCGTCTCCGCGCGAGGTCGAAGCGCGTGTCACCAAACCGATGGAACAGCGGCTGTGGGAGGTGCCGGGCGTCGAGTACATCTACTCCACCTCCAGCCCGGGCCGGGCGCTGGTCATCGTGCGCTTCTATGTCGGCCAGGACGAGGAAGACGCGATCGTCCGTCTGAACCAGAAGCTGTTCGCGCACGCCGACCTGATTCCCCCCGGGGCGTCTCTTCCGCTGGTCAAGCCGCGTTCGATCGACGACGTCCCGATTCTTGCCCTGACGCTGTCGAGTGACCGCTACGGGGACTACGAACTGCGCCGCATGGCGGCCCAGATGCGCGACGCCGTCAAACAGACGCCGGACGTCTCCGTGGTCGATCTGATCGGCGGGCAGCGCCGGGCGATTCAGGTCGAGTTCGACGAGTCCCGGCTGGCGGCGCACGGGCTGTCAGCGCTGCAGGTGGCCCAGCAGCTTGGCGCCGCCAACCGCTCGCTGCCGACCGGATCCTTCGATGAGGCCAACCGGCGCGTGGTGGTGGAGACCGGTCGTTTCCTGACCAGCGCACGTGATGTCGAAGACGTGGTGGTCGGGTCGTCCGACGGCCGACCGGTCTATGTACGCGATGTCGCGGATGTGGCGGACGGCGGCGAAGAGCCGACGCGCTACGTGCGGTTCGCGTCGAGACAGGATCCGTCGTTCCAGCCGGCGGTGACGCTGGCCATCTCAAAACGTCGCGGGGCCAACGCCATTGACGTCGCCACCCGCGTGCTCGAGAAGTTCGAACGTCTGCGGGCCGAGCTTGTGCCGGCGGACGTCACCGTCGCGATCACACGGCACTACGGCAGGACGGCCGAGGACAAGTCGAACGAACTGTTGGGCCACATGATGACCGCCATCGTCGCGGTGTCTCTTCTCATCTGGCTCACGCTGGGTTTCCGCGAGTCGTGGATCGTGTTCCTGGCCATCCCCACGACGTTGTTCCCGACGCTCGCGTGCTTCTATCTGTATGGATACACCCTGAACCGCATCACCCTGTTTGCCCTCATCTTCTCCATCGGCATCCTCGTCGATGACGCCATCGTCGTCGTCGAGAATATCGCCAGACATATGCGCATGGCGGTCAATACCGGGCGCGCCGCCGCTCAGGTCGCGGTCGAGGCGGTCAGCGAGGTGGGCAATCCGTCGATCCTGGCCACGATCACCGTCGTTGCCGCGGTCCTGCCGATGGCGTTTGTCAGCGGCCTGATGGGCCCCTACATGGAGCCGATCCCGATCGGCGCGGCATCGGCCGTCACCATCTCGGCTCTGGTCGCGTTCACCCTCACGCCCTGGGCCGCGGTGCGCTTCCTGAAGCCTCGCGGCGAACACGAGCCCGAGGAGCGGGAAGACTGGACCATCCGCCTCTATCGCCGCGTCATGGCCCCGTTGCTGCATCAGCCCGCGCTCCGGTACGGCTTCCTGTTGACGATCGTGGTCCTCCTCCTGGGCGCGATGGCCCTGGTCGGTCTCGGCTGGGTCAAGGTGAAGATGTTGCCCTTCGACAACAAGAGCGAGTTCCAGGTCATCGTGGACATGCCAGAAGGTACCCCGCTGGAGCAGACCGCCCGCGTCACGCAGCAACTGGCCGGGCGTGTGCTCGACGATCCCGACGTGGTGGATGTCCAGACCTATGCGGGCACCGCGTCGCCGTACAACTTCAACGGGCTCGTCCGGCACTACTTCCTGCGCGGTGCGCCACACGAGGCGGACATCCAGGTCAACCTGACGTCGAAGGAGGAGCGCGACCTGCAAAGTCACGACATCGCGACGCGGATTCGCGAGGCGGTCGCGCCGCTGGCCGCCGACCTGGGCGCGCGAATCAAGGTCGCGGAGGTCCCGCCAGGGCCGCCGGTGCTGCAGACGCTCGTCGCCGAGGTCTACGGCCCTACGGCCGACGGGCGCGCCGGTATCGCGGGCGATGTCCGCGACATCCTCGAGTCCACGGACGGCGTTGTCGATGTGGACGTGTCCGTCGAAGACCCGCAGCCGAAGCTGAGGCTGGTGGTCGACGCCGAGAAGGCCGCGCTGCACGGTGTCAGTGTCGACGACATCGTGCAGCTGCTGGCCATCTCGGCCGGGGGGCGGCAGACCGGCCTGATTCACGACCCTCGCGAGAAGGAAGATGTTCCCCTGACCCTGCGGCTCACGCGGTCTGCCCGGTCGTCGTCATCGCGACTGCTGCAGTTGCGCATCCCCGCTCGAGACGGGGCCCTGATTCCGCTCTCCGAGTTGGTCCATGTGGAGCACGTCATCGAAGACCAGAGCATCTCCCACAAGAACCTGCTGCCGGTGACCTACGTGACGGCCGACGTGGCGGGCGCCATCGAGAGCCCGGTCTACGCGATGTTGCAGGTGCAACCTCGGGTGGCGGACATCGAAACCGGCGATGGCGACCCGCTCGAGCAGCTCACCGCGTCGTTGCCGACAGACGGTGAACGCTTCACGCTCAAATGGGACGGCGAGTGGTACATCACCTACGAGGTGTTTCGGGACCTGGGTCTGGCGTTCGCGGCGGTCATGGTGCTGATCTA
>CALBET010000086.1 GCA_937888665.1 uncultured Acidobacteriota bacterium | reverse complement strand
CCCGACGCCGTCACGCATCGGAACGTGATGTCTACCCATGCGCACACCATGCGATGGGCCAAGGTCGACGCGGGTGCTGCTCGAAACGGTCATGGACACTCCCCATCATTGGCTGGCTCTTCGTAAGTTCCTTCTGTTAGCTTCGCACTCTACTAGCGGCCCTCGACAAGTGCGTCGGGCCCGACCGACGGGCCGAGCTGATCGACAAAGAAGCGCAGGATCCGGTCTCCGATTCCGGGAAGGTCCTCGTGCTCGAAGTCAGGGTAAATGGTCACCTGCTTCTCAGACGGAAGCTTGTTGTAGGCGGCGAACTGCGTTGATGGAGGACAGATCATGTCCATGAGCCCCGTGTGCATCATGACGCTTGCCCGGACCCGAGGGGCCAAGTGCTGCACGTCGATATAGCCCAGGGTGAGCCACATCTGCTCCACGGACTCGTGCAACGGATCGAACCGGCGCAGATAGTCACGCAGCTCGGCGTAGGCATTAACCGCGAGATCCAGGTCCCAGACTCGGCGGTAGTCGGAGAGGAAGGGGAACACCGGTACCGCGGCACGGATGCGGGGCTCGAGGGCCGCGCACGCCAAGGTGAGCCCGCCGCCCTGTGACTCCCCGGTCGCACCGACGCGGGCAGGGTCGACCTCGGGTCGCTCCATCAGAATCTGAGCGGCGTGAACTGTGTCGAGAAAGTGCCGTCGGACGAGGAGCTCCCGGGGATCGACGCCGAGGCCACGGATGATGTGTCCGACGAGTGAGGTGCCGGCCAAACCCCCGACTCCTGAGATAGTCCCCCCTGTCCTCGGGAGTCCAGGGCGAGCACTGAGAAACCCTGTGCGACGTAGGGCAGGAGACGAAACCAGTCCGGACTGGCGGCGTAGTAGCCGTGGAACACCACCATTCCCGGGTGCGGTGGCGCACCCTTGCTGGGCCTGAGGTACTTGGCGTGCAACCTCGTGCCACGGACCCCGGTGAACCAAAGGTCGAAGCAATGGGCACAGGTGGCGGGATGATCAACAGGCGGGGGTTGGCCCCCTGATAGGCGTGCAGTTCAGCGAGCGGAAGATCGAAGGCTGGCATGCGAACTCCTCGTGGCGGAATTACATGATAAGAATCTTACTTTTTTCCGCTCGCCCGACGTGCGGGAATTGGCTCGGTCATCGCTTCGATGATTCCGACGAAAGCTAAGCCCGAGATCGGCACGCCCCGGGTGTCGCTGCGGCGGACGAGTTCAGGATGCGACCGCTCACGCAAGTTGTACCCCACCTCGAGCGCCTCGATGCTCCATACGATGTCGGCGACCGTCAAGCCGGACCGCATCTGTCGACCCGCGTAGGCGATGAGCTCCTCGAGCATCCCGCCGAGTACTCGCACATACTCTGCGTTGGCCTTTCGCTCCGCCCGCCGGATCCGCTTGGGGGCGACGAATGCCGACAGGCCAGCGGCCAACGACAGTTCCACCGACTCCCGTGGCTGCAAAGACTCCCCCGACATCGCTGCAACCACGCCTGTCAGCGGCAGCCCCGCCGCCATCGCCGTTCCGATCGCTTTCCGCGCCCGCGCCTCCCACGGCACCGCCACCTTGCGCATGATCCGATCGAGCAACTCGTCCTGGAAGGCGGTCTGGCTCTCCCAGATCTGGTACGCCGCCCCCGTCGTCATCGACGGCTCACCTTCTAGCCGCGCATTAATGCTGGCGAGCACCTCGGTGATGCGCAGCGCTGCCAGCGGATTCAGACTGTCCGACCCCTGCGCGAGCCGCTCCACGAGCAAGTCCTCTGCCTCCTGCAGCAGGAGTTCGCGCGTCTCCTCTCGCGGGCGCCGCCGACGCGCGACAGGCTCAATCACCTCCGCTGGCTTCTTCGATCCGCGTGGAACGCTGGACTGTTTCGTCACTGGGCCAGCGTAGTGATGCAGCCGGG
>CALBET010000085.1 GCA_937888665.1 uncultured Acidobacteriota bacterium | reverse complement strand
AGGGACTCCCGGTGAATGCGAATCGCCGACTGGCCCTTCAGAAACCCCACCGTGTGCGCAACGTGGCGCGTCCACCTTCGGTCTGCCGAGCTATACGTCGGTTGAGCCCTCGCACAGGACGAACGCGGCCACTCGATCTCGTGCTGCGCCTCGGTGTAGAAGCTCCCGCGGCCGTCTTGCTACTCGTCAGCACCCAACGCGCGAAGCAGCGCGGCGAGATCCTCGAAGCGAAGATTGGTCGCCCCCACGCGGGCAATGGCATTCGCTTTGGGAATCGGTGCATTCGTTCAGCAGGTCAGTTGGAAGAGGCGCTGGAGCTTCAGGCAGTGGCCGCAGATGCGAGTTCCTTCTTCCGTTGATTCCTCTTCTCCTTCGCGGGTCGCCACCGAGACTCGGGTTTGCGGGACGTTCGCGGATAGGATCTGCCCGGACGGACGGTCTGGTATTGCCGGACGATCGCATCAAAGGCGCGTTGGACCGCCGTCCTCATCGCGTGCTCCGGTAAGAGGAGGTTCTCGAGGCTTCTCTGAAGGACATGAATACAGTGCTTGAAGTTGGTGTGGATTCTCGGTGTGCCCTCGCGGATGGTCTGCCTCGGTTGTCCCACGATGCGGAGTCTGTGGATGCTCGCCATTGAGGTCGAGGTCCGCTCGATTGGCAAAGAGCCGGTTCATCGTGATCAGCACGAAAGACGATAGGAGATTCCAGAGCCACCCCCGATCGCCGAGCCAAGCTCTCGACCGCCCGCCTCGGCTCGGTCAGCGGGTCACCGTGTCGACCGACGGCGGTATGCAACCCCTCTGGTCACGCGACGGGCGCGAGCTGTTTTACCGTGGGCCGTTGGGCTGGCGGCGCGTGGGTCCGATAGTGGATTTTACGTTAACCGGGGTGGTCCAATGCCTCCTATCGTCCGATCCGTTTGAGTTCGTATCCCAACCGGTTCTGACAGTGGCGCCATTCTACGGCAGTCAGACTCTCGGCGGCGCGCCGTTGTTGTTAGCGGCCGGGGTTGAAGAATTCAAGTCAGGGGTGGGTGCGGGTGTGTTCCTGGAAGAACGTTACGATCTGCCCTGAAGTTTCTCGGGGGTAGGTGTGGCCACCGGAGTGGATCATCGTCATGACCGGCGCAGGCGTGTCAGGGCCGTAGATCGTGCAGCCGTCGCCGCAGGGGGTTGCCTGCGCGCCGACGCCGTTCACCGCAACCGCGACCTCGATCGCGGCCTGCTGATCCGCAAAGTCCACCTGCCGGTCGTGTTCCCCGGCAACGTGAAAGACCGGCCGCGGCACGGTGGGTCGCACCGAGGGCCGGAGGCTCGCCGCCACCGGCGCGTAGGCGGCGAACACGTCGGGTCGCTCTGCCCAGAGCAGGTAGGCAAACATCCCACCGTTCGAGAAGCCGGTGGCGTACACACGGTCGTCGTCGATGTCGTAGGTGTCGCGCAGTGACGCCAGCGCCACGTCCATGAATTTTAAATCCCGGTCGTCGGTGCCGCCCTGTTCTACCTGCCAGCCCGGGAGACCGCGGCGTCTCTCGAGCCCCTGAAAGTACACGACGATCGCCTCGGGCCATGCTCCGTGCAGGTTCACGCCCTGAAAGTTCTGCATGTTGTCGCCGAACCCGTGGAATGCCAGGACCAGCGGGACGCTTCCGCCTTCCCGCGAGGCGGCCGGCGCGTAGACGATGGCTTCGCGCGTCTCGCCGTCGACTTGCCAGGTCGTCACCTGCGCCGAAGCCCGGCAGGCACCGAAGGCAAACAACAGGCCGATCAGGCAGACATGCGTCAGGCGTGTTCTCATCGTGTCCTCACAGAAGTGACCGCGACGTCATCACGGCGGCGGTGGAACCAGGATAGCTGCTAGGGCAGAGCGAGTGTGACCACGGTGTTGGTCGCCACCACTGTCACATACTGTTTGCCGTTGACCTGATAGGTCATCGGGCTGGCGCGGATGGGGCGCGGGGCATCGAACCGGTAGAGCTGTTCACCCGTTTCGGCGTGGAGGGCATAGAACCCGCCGTCTTCCACCCCTTGGAACACGAGGTTGCCTGCGGTCACCATGTTGCCGCTGGCGCCGATGGAGGTTTGGGCCGGGAGCACCGCCTGCCAGGGCTGTTCACCGGTGATCGGGTCATACGCCGACACCGTGACTTTGGGCGGGAACTGCTCGCTGATGCGGTCGATGGAAGAGAAGCTGTCCGTGTGTCCGCGCGAGTCGGGGCCCGGCACCAGCGTGTCTCCGACGGGATTGACCACCAGCGAGATCGCGCCGTTCTTGCCGGTGACATAGACGTAGCCGGTGTTCGGGCTGAACGACGGCGAACCAAAGCTCGAGCCGCCGTGCGGCACGATGACTTCCTTGTTGACCCAATACGGGCTGTAGAACTGGCTGGAGCGTGCCGCCAGTTCCGGGTCGGCGAGCTCGATGAACGTGGCGCAGAGCGGCGCCATCGGTACCCCCGCGGCGTTGTGCGGAATCGGCTGGGTCGGCCAGGCCTGCTCGCCCGGGACATCGGTTTCGGTCGGCACCAGCGTTTCGACCATCGCGTGCAGCGGTGTGCCGGTCGCGCGGTCCCACATGTAGAACAGACAGTTCTTGCCGGCCGCCGCCACCCCTTTGATCACCCGACCGTTGTCGTCGGTGACGTCGAACAGCACCGGGCCGGTGACATGGTCCCAGTCCCACAGGTCGTGATGCACCGCCTGGTAATACCAGCGCAGCGCCCCGGTTTCGAGGTCGAGCGCGATGGTGCTGTTGCTGAAGAGGTTGATCCCGGGCCGGGCCGAGCCGTCGTAGTCCGGTGACGGGTTGCCGGCATTGATGTAGACCATGCCGAGCTCTTCATCGATGGCCGGTTGCGTCCAGATGCCGCCGCCGGCTCTGGCGCCGTCGCCCCAGGTGTCGCGGGCAATCTCCCAGCCCTCGTCTTGCGGACCTTGCGGGATGGTGTTGAACACCCACTTGATGGCGCCGGTGTCTGAGTTCGTGGCGATGAGGAGTCCGCCCGGGATGTGTCCCTCGGACAGCGCTGCCGCGACATACATCGTGCCGGCATGGTGCGCCGGCGGCGTGGTAATCCGGTAGCCGATGCTGACCGGGTCCAGGTTGGGCGGGTAGTAGTCCGGGTACTTCTGTTGCAGTGCGTTGCTGACCACGCTCAGCACGCCCTGGTCGCCGAATGACTCGACCGGAGCTCCGGTGGTGCCGTCGAGGGCATAGAGGTCCGCGCCGCGATAGGCGTAGATGTTGCCGTCGACAAACGTGGGCCCCCGTACCGGACTCACCCCCGGGTCGCCCGCACCGAGCACTGCCGTCCAGAGTTCCTGACCCGTGACCGCGTCCAGTGCGAACAGGGTCGAGCGCGAATGCAGGTACATCACGCCGTTGACCACCAGGGGTGTGGCCTGCGCGATGTTGTCGGTGACTCCGGCTTCGTAGGTCCACCGCGGGGCCAACCGGCCCACGTTCGCGGTGTTGATCTCATCCAGCGGGGCGAACCGGTTGTTGTCGAGGTTGAGGTTCTGGCTGCTCCAGTCGGTCGACCCGGATTGTGCCAGGGCGGGTGTCGACACGCTGGCGAGAAGCGCACAGACCGCAGCCGTGAAGACTGAGGGCCGAGGCCTCATTGTCCCGCGCCCTCCAGGGCTCGCTCGCCACTGAGTGAGTTGGGGACCGCCCAGTTGCCCTCGTGGCAGGCGTACTCGAACTGCTGATAGTTGTTGTCCCGTTTGTAGGGGAAGGCGACCGTCCACGGCTCGGCGTAGGTCTCAGGGTCGACGACGGTGAGCGAGTAGTTCAAGGTGTTCTCGTCGGCGAACGTGAACCGTTCCACCATGCGACGGCTTTCGTGCTGCGGCGCTCGTGCCCCGGGGGCCCGGAGGTTGCCGACCGCTTTGAAGTTGGTCGACTCGACAATCAGCGTGTTGCCTTCCCAGTGCCCGCGGGGGGCACCTTCCCACTGCGTGACGTTGGAATGCGGGTGGGGACCAGCGTCGATGGGGATGATCCGCGCGTTGTGGATCATCTCGCTGTGAATGACGATGTGGCCTTCCGACTGCACGAACAGTTTGCCGTTGTTGTAGGCGGTTGGCATCATCATCCCGAAGACGCCGCGCGACAGACAGCGGTCGCCCGCCTCCATGTTCGCCGCCTCGTCGTGCAGATGGTCCTGGTAGTAGCGCACGCTGTCGCGAGCCAGTTCCGTCATGTTCGGCACCTGACCGTCCGGTGGGTCCACCACCAGCGCGGGTGCCTGCCCGGCGACCGGCTCTTCCCAGAACCAGTCGAACCAGTAGTTCGCGTAGGCGCCGACCCCCTGGCTCGCGTCGTGGCCCTCCCAGGTCTGGGCTTTGGCGCGGTCAGACCGTGCCGTGAACAGTTCGAGCCGCTCGGCCTCCGTCAGGGTCTTCCCGGCCAGCTCTTCCGGCAATTCGAGCGGCACGTGCGACGAGCCGACGTTGTTCCACATGCCGTTGATGTCCGGCTGGCCGTCCGCGAGACGCGGTGGGTCCCAGGCCTGGGCAGACCCAAGGGCCGGGAGGCTGACCATCAGCGCCAGCGCGACGAAGGGAACGTAGGGTCGAAATGTCATCTGCTTCCTCACTTTCGCCCGCGGGTGTCATCCCGCGTGGCATCGTGCTTTTGGTGCTTTTGGTGTTCCGCGCCGCCTACGCGCCTGGCACGGCGTTGCCGGCGATGTACACGGTTTCGAGCGATGTCGTGTTGGTGATGTCATCAAGCGGATTCGCGGCAAGCACCAGGAAGTCGGCCCACTTGCCGGGTTGCAGGGAGCCGAGATCCGCGTCGACCTCCATGCAGCGCGCGGCGCCGGACGTCGAGGCCACAATCGCCTGCATCGGCGTCAGACCCGCCTCCACCATCAGCGCCAACTCGCCGTGCTCGAAGTAGCCTTGGAACCGCGCCGCGGGCCCGGTATCGGTGCCCATCGCGATCGGGATACCGGCGTCAAACAAGGTCTTCAGGTTGCGCTTGGCGACGTCGAGCTGCGTCTTGTAGGTCTGCGCGCTTGCGGTGGTCGAGCGCTCGCGCCATTCCGGGGAATCGAGTGCGGCGATCACCGCCGGGTCCACCTCTTTCGAGAAGAACGTATCGTCGAACCAGTCCGGCCGCGACTCATACACGAACGTCGACACCTCGCGCATCAGCGTCGGGCAGTAACAGACGCCCGAATCGCGGAGCAGGGCGATCAGTGTGTCGTCGACCTCGAGGTCGCGCACGCTGTGCGCGAGCAGGTCCGCGCCGGCTTCCAGCAGTCCCTTCGCGTCTTCGAGGTAGTACATGTGCGCGGCCAGTTTGAGTCCCTGCTCGTGCGCGGCCTCGATGACCGCTTGGTAGGTCTCCTGGGTCATCTTCGTGGTCGAGCCCAAGTTGTCATCGATCCGGATCTTGACGATGTCGGCGCCACTCTCGGCGACCGCCTTCACCTGTTCCCGCGCCTCTTTCGGCGACGGTCCAGTGACGATGTTTCCCGCCACATAGAGACGGGCCCGGTCCAGGTCTGGGGTGTCCTGGCGGTCTCGCACCGCCATCCCCTCGGGACCATCGCCGCCCAGGCTGAACACGGTCGTCACGCCGTAGCGCGCGTAGAGCCCGAGCTGACGTTCGACCAGCGCCTCGGTGTACTCGACCTGGTCAAGTCCCTGGATGTTGTTGATGTGCCCATGGGCGTTGATCATCCCCGGCATGATCGTGCGACCAGCGACGTCGATCTGTTCGGCATCGGCCGGCACGTCCAACGTGCCGCTGGCGCCGACCGCCTCGATTCGGCCATCGCGCACCACGAGCACCCCGTTCTCGACCGCGGCCGCCCCGGTCCCGTCGATGATGCGCGCGCCGACAAACGCGTGCAGCCCCGGCGTCATCTCCACCGGTTCAGGCACCGGTTCGCCACCACACGCCACAGCCATGGCGGTCAGCCCGAGCAGAACGGAGAGTTGTCTCACCTGCATTGGTCGTGTCTCCCTTGTTCGCGGAGCCCGCCCCTGGTGCGCGATGCTCCGCGCGGTCCCGGAGCGTGAGCCCAAAACCAGAAACGTCAAGCGTAACACCGGTGAGCCCCGCAGATCCCTATTCCTGGCTCGCGCCCAACCGCTCGAGCACCGCCCCCAGTTGTTCGATCTGGTCTCCGTACTCGGCCCAGTTGCCTTGGCGCTGGGCGTTCAGTGCGCGGCGGTACAGTTCGGCAGCCTCAGTAACGAGCGGGTTGCCGCCATTTCCGGACGCGGCGGACGGCGTGGCGTCGGCGGCCGCCGCTGGCAGCTCCAACCCGGCCAGCCTCGTGTCGGCCGGTAGGCTGCCCGGCGACGCGTCCGTCCCGAACAATCGGTTCAGCGCGAGGTCGAGCGACTCTTCCATGACGATCTGATTCTGATACGCCACGATGACAAACTTCAGCTCAGGAATACGTCCGCCGTCGGCACGCAGATACAGCGGGCGCACGTACAGGAGCGCTTCTTCGATCGGAATCACGAGCAGCGTGCCCTGGATGACCTCGGAGCCCTGCTGGTTCCACAACGTGATCTGGGGCGAGATCTCCTGGTCCTGGTTGATCCGGGCCACGATCTGACTGGGACCGAATATGACCTTCTGCTTCGGGAATTGGAACACCAACAGCTTGCCGTAGTGGTCCCCGTCGCTCCGGGCGACCATCCAGGCGGCCAGATTGTTCTTGCCCCGAGGGGTGAACGGCAGCATCTGGATGAACTCCGCCCGCGACTCGCCCGGTAGCCGCATGATGGTGTAGTAGGGCTGCATCTTCTCGTTGTCGATGACCGGGACCTCCCACTGGTCCTCTCGGTTGTAGAACACCTCCGGGTTGGTCATGTGGTAGGTCGAGTAGATGGCGGTCTGCAACGAGAAGAGCCCTTCGGGATACCGGATGTGTGCTCGCAAGTCTTCCGGCATCTCGTCGAGCGGCTGGAGGAGACCAGGGAAGATGGCGTGCAACGTGTTCGCGATCGGGTCCCCGGCATCCGCAAGATAGAACGTGGTGTTGCCGTCGTACGCGTCGATGACCACCTTCACGGCGTTTCGAATGTAGTTGATTCCGTTCGCCGCGGGCGTCGCATACGGATAGCGGTTGCTGACCGTGTACGCGTCCAACATCCAGATCAGCCGCCCCTCCGAGATCACCAGATAGGGGTCGTCGTCATACCGGAGAAATGGCGCGATGGTGGTCACCCGGTCGATGATGTTCCGGTGATACAGGATGCGGCTGTCGTCGCCCAGCTGGCTCGCGACCAGGATTTCATAGGCCCGGAAGCGGACCGCGAACAGCAGTTGCCGCACCAATGACGACATGGCGACGCCGCCGGACCCGTCGTACCGGTTCGAGACGTTGTCGTCCCCCTCCGGATAGTGAAACTCGTCCGTGTCGGTGTTCACGATGACGTAGCCGTTGGTCAACTCGCCGAAATAGATGCTGGGTTGGTCCACCTGCAGGTCAACCGACGACGTTGGCGGCAGGTCCTGGATGAACAGCACCGGCAACCCTTCCTCGGTGACCTGATTGACTGGACCGAGCGCGACCCCGAAGCCGTGGGTGTATTGCAAGTGTTCGTTGACCCAAGACCGATTCGGCAAGCTGTCCGAGTTCAGCTCGCGGCTCGACAACATGATCTGCCGGTACTCGCCATCGATGAAGTAGCGGTCGTTGTCGACCGACACGAAGTCGTAGTACGTGCGAATTTCCTGGATCTGTCCGAAGGTGTCGAGGAGCGGCCCGTGGTCCCACAGTCGGACGTTGTTGATGGTCTCGGTGTTGTTCTCGATGTCGGCCGCCGTCAGCGTGGCGTCCCCCGACAACTCTCGTGCGTCGATCGTTTCGAGGCCGAAGGCCTGACGGGTCGCCTCGATGTTGCGCACGATGTACGGCGCCTCTCGCTGCTGTTCATCCGGGGTCACGATCAACCGCTGGACGGCGACGGAGCCGAGGTTCCCACCCACGGCGACCAGGGCGTACAGACCGACCGCGGCGAAGAGCGGGACGTTGCGAGGCGTCATCGCGGTCACCAGGCTCAACCCGGCGCCGACCAGCGCCACGAACAGCAGTCCCCGCAACACCGGTATGCGCAGGGCGACATCGACGTACGACGCGCCGTGGATAATGCCGGCCGGGGTGGTCAAGATCCGCGGCACGTCCAGATACGCGCCCCAGGCGAGCAGCAGGAACAACACGGCGATGATGACTCCCAGATGACGCCGCGCCCCATCGCCGACCACCGGGCCCTTCGCCGGGTCGAGCGCGAGCGTGCCAGAGATGACGTACGCCGCGGCCGACCCGATCAGCGACAACACCACGACGGCCATCACCATGTACCGCGCCAGATCGAGAAACGGCAACGTGAACACGTAGAAGGCGACATCTCGTCCCAGCAGCGGGTCCGTCTGGCCGAACGGCGTCGCATGCTGAAACTGCAGCCAGGTCAGCCACTCGTTGGAGGCGAACAGGCCCAGGAAGAGCGCCGCCAGGGCCGCCACTCCGGTTCCCAGCATCTGGAGCTGCTTCCCATGCAGAGAGATCGGCTGAATGTCGCCGCCACCCGGGAAGAGCAGGTACGGCCCGGTCACCCGGCCGAGGGCCAACCTGAAGTTGGCGGCCAGCGCGCCGAAGGCCACGAGGAAGACCACACTGCCCAGGGTCGCCTTCGCGGTCAGGGTCCGGATGAAGATGTCCGTGTAGGCGACTTCGCCAAACCAGAACCACTCGGTCAACAGGTCCACGGCGGATGGCACCACCATGAAAAGAAGCAGGAAGACGAGCAAGAAAATGAATCTGGCTGGCATGTTTGACCTCGAACCGTGCGGCGGGACGTGCTCCACGGATGGTAGCAGCCTACGTGAGCGGCCGACGGGACGCAACCGGCCCGGGTCGACGCGGCCCGGGGCTCGACGATGATTCGCGGATAACGGACAATCGGGATGGTGCCTACGGACCGGATCGCGTCACCCGGGCGGATGAGTGGACTCGTCGCAGTTCTGCTGCTGGCGCTGAGCGTCGGTTGCGCGGCGACCGACGAAGACCGCATCAGAAGGCAGTTGGACGACATTGCCCAGACCATCAGCGTGGAAGCCGGAGAATCGCAATTCATCCGGCAGGCGAGGGCGACCCGGCTCGCCAGGTATCTTGCGCCCGATGTGGACTTCGACGCGGGGGCGCCGCTCTTGCCGGGGCACGGGCGTGATCGGGTGTCTCAGATGGTTGCTGACGTACGGATGCCTTCGTCCGGCGTGTCGGTCGCCATCGCCGACGTGCGGGTGACCATCAAAGTCGAGACCAGGCAGGCGCTCGCGACTGTCACCGCGGTGGTCAGTGACGCTGACGCCGTCGGCGGCGAACTGCGAGAGGCCCGAACGCTGAACGTGGTGCTCGCCGACATCGGTGGCGAGTGGCTCGTCCAGCAAGTCCGATTCGCCGGGTTCCCGTAACCTGCGGGAGCCAGGTCCTGACCGGCGGGTGACGGACCGAACACCGAGATTGAATGTCGTAGTCAGGCCCTTCCCCACCTCCGCCGAGGCTATGGCGGGCAGGCAGGGCCGCTGGAGGAACACCCATATGAGCGTACAAGCAGGAGAGACCGCCCCCGACTTTGAATTGCCCGGCCATCGAGGCGCAAAGGTCCGATTGTCGAGTTTCGCCGGCCAGAAGAACGTCGTCATTGCGTTTCATCCACTGGCGTTCACCCCTGTCTGCGCTACCCAGATGCAGAACTATGAGAAGGACAAGTCCTGGTTTGACGAGCACGACACACACGTGCTCGGTCTCAGCGTCGACGCCGTGCCGGCCAAGGTCGAGTGGGCCAAGATGCTGGGCGGGATCAATTTCGACCTCCTGAGTGACTTCCATCCCCATGGCGGTGTTGCGGAGGCCTACGGTGTCCTGCGGGATGGGGGAATCTCAGAACGGGCCATCTTTGTCGTCGACAAGTCTGGGAAGGTCGTCTTCGCCAAGGTCTACGACATCCCGACGTTGCCGGACAACGCCGAGGTGAGGCAGGCGATCCAGGCCCTCGGCTCATGACGGGCTCCCCGAGACGGGACGGCCGCCGCCGCGGAGGTGGTTCCTGTTGTGGCTGGCGACGGACCAACGCGTTCGCGCCTCAACGCTGAATCAGGCGCTCAGCGCACTGCCGCCTCGGCCGGTCTGCCGAAGCGGTCGTTGGGTCGACCCACCGGATTATCGGGTACGGCGGCCGGGACCCATCGTACATTACCATGGTAATATTCACGCCATGGCACTGGCATATTCGAAAGTCACCGCCCAGGGGCAGATTTCAGTCCCGGCCGAGGTGCGGCGGCGGCTCGGCATTGGCCCGGGGTCGGTTCTGGAGTGGGACGAAGAGGGCGAGCGGATTGTCGTGCGGCGATCGGCGCGCTACGCATCCACAGACATTCATCGCGCGCTGTTCCCGGCAGCCACGCCGGAACGTCGGACACTCAGTGAGATGAAGGAGGGTATCCGTCACCAGGTGCGGGAGCGGCATGCGCGCCGTTGACACCAATGTTCTGGTGCGCCTCCTCACGCGCGACGACTCACGGCAGGTCGAGGCGGCTGAGCAGTTCGTCCAGAAGGGCGCCTGGGTATCCATCCTGGCCCTTGCCGAGGCAACGTGGGTCCTTGCGGCCGTGTACGACCGGAGCGCGGCCGAGATCGCCGCGGCCGTAGAGATGCTCGTGAGTCATCGGGAGTTGACCCTGCAGGACTCCGATGTCGTGACTGGAGCGCTCGACGCGTATCGAACGGGGCCGGCGCTGGGGTTCTCCGACTGCCTCCTGGTCGAGATCGCCCGAAAGGCTGGGCACCTTCCCCTGGGCACCTTCGACCGAGGGTTGAGCAAGCTCGACGGGACCGAGAAGCTGTAACGCACGGCCGCCGCGACCGGCTTATTGCGAGACGCGGGCGTGTTCTACAACTCGCGCAGCGCCGTGACGATCGGCATGCGCGCGGCGCGAATGGCAGGAAAGAAACCGCCTACCAGGCCCATGATCAGGGCATAGACCGCGCCTTGCACCAGCAGGGCTGGGGTGACGGTAAACGCGAAGGCCACCTGGCTGAAGGTCTGAAAATTCATGGTGGCGGTCTGGTAGCCGTGGAAGGCTGCGTAGGCGATTCCGCCGCCGATGACGCCGCCGATGACGGCCAGTAGCGCCGACTCCACCATCACCGAGATCACGACGGAGCTCCCGCGGAAGCCAAGCGCGCGTAGTGTCGCAATTTCGCGCGTTCGGGTGGCCACCGCGTTGTACATCGTGTTGACGGCGCCAAACACCGCACCGACGCCCATCAGCACCGCGATGACGCTGCCGATGCCGGTGATGATGCCGCGAATTTGCGACGACTGCGAACGGTAGTAGTCAGTTTCGCGCTCCACCTGCACGTCGAGCCGGGGGTCGGTGGTCAGGGTGTCCTTGAAGGACTGGAACGTGTCTTCGGAATCCAGTCGTGCCACCACCGACTGGAACGTACTGCCCCGGCGGTAGGCCGGCTGCAGGACGGCGGCGTCGCACCAGATCTCCGATTCGGAAATGGTGCCGGCCGCCTCGAAGATGCCTACCACGGTCCACGTGTTTTCGCCCCAGCGGTTGACGGCGCCAAGCTTGAGATTGGCGAACAGGTTGGAGGCGCTGCGGCCCACGACGATCTCGTTGGTGCCCGGCGCAAACCGTCGGCCTTCCACTATGTGCACCTCGGGTCGCACGTCGAAGGCGGCGGTCTGGATGCCCCGGAGCGGCACGTTCGCATCCGTGCCGGTGGACCGTTTCGGCACATTGACGATGACGAACAGTTCGGCCGAGGCCATCGGGCCGTTCTCCCCTCGCCTGACCCCCGCGGCGTCGGCGATGATGCGAGTCGCGTCGAGCGCCAGCGCGCTATTGAGTTCGGCGTTGCTGCCGCCTCGCATGATGATGGCGGTGTCAGGCGAACCGGCATTCGCCATCGCGGCGTTGAACCCCTCTGCGATCGACAGCACGGCCACGAACGTGACGACGACGCCGGTGATGCCGACGACGGCCACGATGGACGGGCCCAGGCGCTGCGGCACCGACCGGAGGCTGAGGCCGATGACGGTCACGGTCTGTGAGAGCCAGCGAAACATCGTAGAATCGGGTCCTTAGGATCGCCTGAGCGCGTCAACGATACGCAAACGCACGGCTTGGATTCCCGGCAGGATGCCGCTGGCGATGCCAAGGAAGAAGATCAGCCCAACGGCGATCGCGAGATCACGCGGCGGGACGAAGAAGGCCGGGAGGAGGCCCCCGGTCGGGTCACCCTGGCTGATGACGAGCCAGGACAGGCCAAGGCCGATGCCGCCTCCG
>CALBET010000084.1 GCA_937888665.1 uncultured Acidobacteriota bacterium | reverse complement strand
ATCTGAACCGCAACTACCGGGAAGAACTCAACATCGCGCTGGGCTCGGACAACCGCATCGAGCCTGCCCACCTGGCTCAGAACCAACCGGCCTACTTCTACCCGCGCCGTCACCGGTTTCTGTTCAGTGTCCAGGTCCCCTCGGACTGGGGCGACCGCGACGTCTCGTGGACGCTCACCTCTGCGGGCAAGACAGAAACCGCCTACGGGTCACTGCTGCCGGTCTGGGAAGTCAACGACCAGGTCATTTCGGAGAACCGCGCTGGCGGCGGCTACGCCGACGGCAATCTGCCGCCGACCATCGCGCGTATCGGATCGGCTGAACGCACGGCGACGGCGGGCGAACCGCTCACCCTGGCGGTCCGCGTCGCCGACGACGGCATTCCCGAACCACGGGCAGTCGGTGGCACCAAGGATCCGCGCATTGACGTGGACGCCTCTGGACGTCCTCTGTTCGGAGCCGGCCGTTTCGGTCGCCGCACCGCACTCGGCCTGCGGGTCGCCTGGCTCCACTGGCGCGGCCCCGGCACCGTGACATTCGATCCCTGGCACATGGCAGGCATCGACGACCGCATGCCAGGCTGGGCTCCGCCCGAGCTGCCGCCCGACGGCCAGGTGACGACCACCGCCACGTTCAGTGCACCTGGTACGTACGTGGTCCGGGCGATGGCCGACGACGGATACCTGTCAGCCCCGCTCGATGTCACAGTCACAGTCAGCGACCGACCGTGACACGGGCGCCGACGGCGCTTCTTCCGCACCATGCGACACGCGTCGCGCCTCCGGTTCGCGGACACCACCCCAGACGACACGATGATCCAGGTGGGGCAGAATTTCGGCAAGCGCATCGGCAAGTAGGCCGCCCACGAGCGGCAGTCACGGGCCTTCGGGCCCGTGGATGGCAAGGCTAGAGCCCTGCCCCACAGGTGGCCCCCCCGGCGCAGGCCTTCAGGCCCGTCGATGGCAAGGCTAAAGCCCTGCCCCACAGCCCCCTGCGGCGCAGGCCTTCAGGCCTGCGAACACCACCGTCGGCGTTCGGACGATGTATCCCGTCTCAGCCTGTGGCGCGCGATAATGCGCGCCCTGCGGCCGCGGAGTGGGGCACTCGGGGTCCCCGCGGAGCGGCCGCGTGAGGTTCGGGGCGCAGCCCCGTCTAGACGACGGGGGCTTCCTGGCCACGCGTTCGTCTGGCAAGGCGCGAGGAGGGAACAGCCAGGCGGGCTGCGACCGACGAAGCAACGCCGTCCAGACGGGCGCGTGGCCAGGAAGCCTAGAACCGCACAATCGCCGCGATGTGGGGCCGCGTGAGCCAGCTGTTGCTGGCACCGGGGTCCACGTCGAGTCCGCGGGTGACATGCATTGTCAGATCGAGCGACAGATTTGGCAGCGGGATATACGCGATGTTGAACATGTGCATCTCGGTGTTCGACCCCGGGATATCGCTGAACATGAACGCCGACAACACCGATTCCTGCTGAATCCGCCCGTAGGTATACCCGAGCGTGTAGGTCCTGGGCGTCCGCGAACCGCCGTACTCCGCTTCGAACCAGAGGCCGGTGTCGAGATCCGACGCCGCCTTCGTGTTCCGCAGATACTCGCCGAGCACACGAAACGGATAGTCCTTGCGCCCGGTGTCGAACTCGGCCTCGACGATGGTGTCGACCATGTTGAAGTCCGACACGAGCCCGACGATGTTCCCCTCCGGATCGCGATCTACCAGATTGGTGAGCAGGCTGTTGAGCGGCCCGGTGGCTCGCCCGACTGCCACCTGGTCGACGTTGCCGAACCCATAATCGGCCACCGACACCTGCAGCCGGTGAGCGCCGAACGAGAACCCGACCTCGCCGTACCCACCCACCATGAAGGAGTCCGCGTCGCGGCTTACCTCGTTCACCGCGGTCTGCAACGCCAGCAACGTGACGTCGACCCTGTCGGACAGGTCCCACGCCACCTGCTCATACCCGCCCTCGAAATTGAGGTCGTCGTCCCAGAGCATCTGGGTGCGCGTCATGGGCGACCCGAATTTGCCCATGCCCAGGGTCAACGCGGACGCGCCCGATGGGTTGTATCTGATATTGGCCCGATCGAGGTTGAACGGCTTCGGTCTGAAGAAACTGGTAAAAGTCTGGTTGGTCGACACCGGGGTGCCGGGGTCACCGCTGGCGATCTGAATCTGGAGGTGCGTATCGTCGTTGACGTCGCTGTCAATCCGGAGACGTAGCCGGAATCGACTGCGGTGTCTGGTTTCGCGATTCTCATCGTAAAACCCCTCGTAGCGGGAACGAAAATCGCCGCCGAACTGGATACGCTCGTACCAGGGAGCCGGAGTGGAGCCGCTCTGAGCCCATGCCGCTGCTGGGAAGACCGCAAAAAGAGCGACCCCAAGGAGGACCATGCGACCGAAGCGGCGTACTGCTCTGAGAGCGATTGTCGATTTGCACATGGGTCGAGAATAGCGGCGCCGGGTTTCACACCTGTTACGGACGGGTTAATTCTGTGTGACCAACATGTTCGCCGCCCGCGAAGTCTTGGTGACTCTCGGCCCTACGACGTGTAAGATCCGATGCACGGTTCATTTTGGATAGGTGAGGGGTCGGAATGCGTAGATTTGGGCTTGGATCGGCGGCCGCCGCGCTCCTCCTGGCGGGACTCGCCGTCCCCCACCTTGAGACCACCGCACACGCCCAGCAGGGCGCGCCTGGCGCCGCTGGCGCAGATCAGGCGGTGGTCAACCGGTATTGTCTCGGCTGCCACAACGACCGGGCCCTGCGAGGTGGGCTTTCCCTGGAAGGAGCCGCGCTCGACGACGTGCGTCACCACGCCGATGTCTGGGAGCGTGCGCTTCGCAAGCTGAGGGCCGGGGCGATGCCGCCGGAGGGGGCGCCGCGTCCGGATGAGGCCGCCTACACCGAGCTGGTCGCGTATCTCGAGACCGAGCTGGACAGCCTGGCCTCGACCGACCCGAATCCTGGTCGAACCGACACGTTCCGCCGGTTGAATCGGACGGAATACCGAAACGCAATCAGAGATCTTCTGAGCCTGGACGTGGATGTCGTGTCGTTGCTCCCGCAAGACGACGCCAGCTTCGGTTTCGACAACGTGGGCGTGGTCGAACTGTCGCCGACACTGATGGAGCGGTATCTGGCGGCGGCCCAGAAAATCAGCCGTTTGGCAGTCGGCAGCATGGCGATCGTGCCAGGCAGCCGCGTGGTCACCATGCGGCCGGACATTTCCCAGGAAGGGCACCTCGCGGGGCTCCCGTTCGGCACCCGGGGCGGCACCAAAGTGGCGCACACCTTCCCGCTCGACGGCGAATACGAGATTGAGGTTCGCCTGGCGCGGAACCGGAACGAAAACATCGAAGGGCTCGGCGAGTCGCACGTGCTGGAAATGACGCTGGACGGCGACCGACTTGAGCTGTTCACGGTGGTTCCGGACCGCAACCGGCTTGGTAGCTACTACGCCGACGAGGACGTCGACAAGCACCTGAATGTGCGGATTCCGATCTCGGCCGGTCCTCACACCTTCGGCACCGCGTTTCTCCAGAAAAATTCGGCGCTCATCGAAACGGAGCGGCAACCGTATCAGGCCCAATTTAATCAGGACCGGCATCCACGTCAGCAACCGGCGGTGCACTCAGTGTCCATCAGCGGGCCGTTCGAGCCGAGCGGCGCCGGCGACACGCCCAGCCGAAACCGTATTTTCAGCTGCCGCCCCACCGCCGCGGCCGATGAAGCAGACTGTGCCGCCACCATCATCTCCGGTCTGGCGCGGCGCGCGTATCGGCGACCGGTCGCCTTCAGCGACATCGAGATGCCGATGGCGTTCTACGAGGAGGGCCGCGCGGGCGGCGACTTCGAGACCGGGATCGAGCTGGCCCTCCGGGCGCTGCTGACCAGCCCCGAGTTCCTGTTCCGCATCGAGCGCGACCCCGACGGTGTCGACGCCGGCGCCGCCTATGAACTCAGCGACATCGAGCTTGCGTCGCGACTCTCCTTCTTCCTGTGGAGCAGCATTCCGGATGACGCGCTGCTAGACGACGCGGAAGCGGGACGGCTGCGGGAGGGGGCCACACTCGAACGTCACGTGCGACGCATGCTGGCCGATCCGCGCGCGCACACGTTGACGACCAACTTCGCCGACCAGTGGCTGTATCTCCGCAACCTGGACACCGCGGCCCCGAATCTTCGACTGTTCCCCGATTTCGACGACAACCTCCGGAGCGCGTTCCGGCAGGAAACGCAGATGCTGTTCGACAGCATCGTACGTGAAGACCGCAACGTGGTGGATCTGCTGCAAGCGGACTACACGTTCCTCAACGAGCGGTTGGCCCGCCACTACGGCATCGCCGGCGTCTACGGAAACGACTTCCGTCGCGTGGACTTGCCGGCCGACAGCGAGCGCCGCGGTCTGCTCGGCCATGGCAGCATCCTGACGGTCACGTCGTATGCCACCCGAACGTCGCCGGTGCTCCGCGGCAAGTGGATTCTCGAGAACTTGATGGGCATGCCGCCGCCGCCACCACCGCCGAACGTCCCGGCACTGGAGGAGCCTGAGCCGGGCGTCGCCGCACGATCGATGCGCGAGCGGATGGAGCAGCATCGCGCCAACGCCGTCTGCGCCGCCTGTCACCGGCTCATGGACCCCGCCGGTCTGTCGATGGAGAACTTCGATGCCATCGGCCGCTGGCGCGACCGCGCCGACAACTGGGCCCCAATCGACGCCTCCGGGAGTATCCCTGGCGGCGGCGCCTTCGACGGCGTGGCGGGGCTGCGACAGGCCCTACTGGCCCGGCCGGAGGTCTTCGTCGGCACCATGACCGAGAAGCTCCTGACATACGCCCTCGGACGCGGCCTTCAAACCCATGACGGCCCCGCGGTCCGGCGCATCGTGCGCCGCGCCGCCAGCAACGACTACCAGTTCTCGGCTCTCGTGCTCGGTATCGTCGAGAGCAACCCGTTCCAGATGCGGAGGTCGCAACAGCAATGATGATCACCAGGATGGCGCTGCCGCGCCGCACGTTTCTCAAGGGTCTCGGCGCCTCGGTGGCGCTGCCGTTACTCGATTCCATGCTGCCGGCGTTCACCGCGCAAGCGGCCACGGTGGCCAACGCCCCGCGCCGGCTCGGGTATGTCTTCATTCCGATGGGGATGAATCCCGCCCCCTGGACCCCGACGGAAGTCGGCAAATTGACCCGGCTGTCGCCCTCCCTGGCGGCGCTGACACCCCATCTCGAGCACGTGACCGTCGTCACGAACATGGAGCTGGAGAACGCGCATACCACCGGGAACCACGCGTCGTCGAACGCGGCATTCCTGAGTTGCCTGCGCGGAAAACGGACCGAAGGCAGCGACTACGAACTGGGCGTGACGGTGGACCAGATCGCGGCCCAGGCGATCGGCGCCGACACCCCGATTCCATCCCTCGAACTGGGCACCGACATGATCGTGCAGGTGGGGGCATGCGACAACGGCTACGCCTGCGTCTACCAGAACAGTCTGTCGTGGGCATCTCCCACCTCACCGCTCCCGGCCGAAGCGGACCCCCGCGTGGTCTTCGAGCGGCTGTTCGGTGACGGCGGTACGCCGACCAGGCGCCGGGCCGAATTGAAGCAGAACGCCAGCATTCTCGACTGGGTGCTGGAGGACATGTCGAAGCTGCAGCGCTCGCTGGGCGCCGGCGACCGGACCAAAGTGGACGGATACGTCAGCACCGTGCGTGAGGTCGAGCGACGCATCCAACTGGCCGAGCAGCAGACGGCCAATACGCCGCTGCCGGACCTGACCCGGCCCACCAGCGTGCCGGCCGAATGGGAAGACCACGTCAAGCTCATGTACGACCTCCAGGTGCTGGCGATGCAGGCCGACTTGACGCGGGTCATCACGTTCCAGATGGCGCGGGAGGCCAGCACGCGCAGCTACCCGCAAATCGGCGTGCCGGAACCGCATCACCCGGTCTCACATCATGTGAACGACCCTGAGAAGCTTGCCAAACTGGCCAAGATCAACGCCTACCACGTGTCGTTGTTCGCCTACATGGTGGACAGAATGAAGTCCACTCCCGACGGCGACGGCTCGCTGCTCGACCACGCCACGTTCATGCTCGGCAGCGGGATGGGTAACCCGGATGTGCACGACCACCGCAACCTGCCGATCATCGTCGCCCGCGGTGGCGGCGACAAGTCGTGGGGTGGCCGTCACGTGAAATACGACGAACTGACCCCGCTGGCAAACCTGCACCTGGCGCTGCTGGACGATGTGGGTGTGCATCTCGATCGCTTCGTCGACAGCACCGGGCGTGCCATCGAGGTCACCGAACCCCTGTCGCTGTAACGGAGGGCTGCGCCTCCAACCACAGGCTGCCTTCTTTCCGCAGCCCGTTCGTGACCTGTAGCCGGCGGGCCTGAAGGCCCTTGCTACGTCGGGAGATTTCCGATGACTCGTACCAACCTCATCGCCACCGCCGCACTCGTCGTCTGCGCGCTCACCGCATTGGCCGCGACCGCCGCGGTGGATGTCCCGCTGATCGACGCGGTCAAGGCCGGCGATGTGGCGCAGGTCCGAACGTTGCTGGACCGGGGGGCCGACGTCAACGGCGCGGAGCCCGACGGCACCACCCCGTTGCACTGGGCGGCCTATGGCGGGGATCTGCAACTGACCCAACTTCTGCTCGGGGCCGGCGCCGTCGCCAACCTCGGTAACCGGTACGGCGTGCGGCCGCTCTCACTGGCCTGCGTCAACGGCGACGGCCCGGTGATCGAGGCACTCCTGCGCGCCGGCGCGAACCCGAACAGCACGCTGATGGAGGGCGAAACCGCGTTGATGACGGCCGCTCGGTCCGGCCGCGTCGAGGCGGTCGAGCTGCTGCTTGAGGCCGGCGCGAACGTCAACGCCCAGGAAAGCTGGAAGGGGCAGACGGCACTGATGTGGGCGGCCGCCGAAGGTCACGCCGCCGTCATACCCACCCTTGTGTCCCACGGCGCCGACCCCGGGCTCCGCTCGAAGCGGGGTTTCACCGCGTTGCTCTTCGCCGCCCGCGACGGACAGACCGATGTGGTGCAGACGCTCTTGGAAGCGGGCGCCGACCTCAACGAGCAGTTGTCGATCAACTCGACGCTGACGGCCGGAGGCGTTGAAGAGCGCCGGGCGTCAGACGCCGGACTGAACGCGTTTCTCCTCGCGGCCGGTAACGCGCATTTCGAGTTGGCGGCCTATCTTCTGGACCGCGGTGCCGACCCCAACGCCGCGCCGCGCGGGTGGACGGCACTCCACCAGCTCTCGTGGGTGCGCAAGGCGGGCATCGCCGGTAGCAACAATCCGGCGCCCCGAGGCTCAGGCGAGATGACAAGCCTGGAGTTCGCGCGCACACTCATTGCCCATGGCGCGGATCTCGACGCCCGGGTGACCACCCGGCCGCCGGCCGGGATCACCGGGATGAACTTCATCGGCGGCACGCCGATGCTGCTGGCCGCCCGCACCGCCGACGCTGAGTACATGCGACTGCTCGCGGACGCCGGCGCCGACCCAATGCTGACCAACGAAGACGGCTCCACGACGCTCATGGTCGCGGCCGGGCTGGGCACCTCGTCGCCTGGCGAAGACCCCGGCACCGAGGCGGAGGTCCTGGAGGCCGTGCAAGTCGCGCTGGATCTCGGCCTGGACATCAACGCGGTCGACGACAAGGGCGAGACGGCTATGCACGGGGCCGCCTACAAGCACCTCCCCCAGGTCGCCACACGGCTGGCTGAGGCCGGCGCCGACATCGCGGTGTGGAACCGGAAGAACGACCGGGGCGCGTCGCCTCTCGACATCGCCATCGGCATGCACCGGGGAATGAACATCCTGAGTTCTCCCGCGACCGCAGACGCCATTCGCGAGGCGATGCGGGCGGCCGGCGTCGTGCCTGACCCGGCGCCGTGAGCGGTCGGACACCCCTCCCCGACAACGCACTGCTGACCGACTGGACCGGTCCGTTCGGTGGCGTCCCAGCCTTCGACCGGATGGAGCTGGGCGCGCTGAAACCGGCGCTCAAGGCGGGGATGGCCAGCCAGCTCGCCGAGATCGACGCCATCGCGTCCACCCCGGAACCACCCACCTTCGAGAACACCATCGTCGCCCTGGAGCGGTCAGGCCGTGCGCTGAGCCGGGTCTCCGCCTACTACGAGGTCTGGAGTTCGAACGTCTCCACGCCGGCGTTCCGAGACGTGCAAGAGGAGATGGCGCCGCGCCTGGCAGAGTTCGAATCGACGATCACCCAGAACGCAGCCCTGTTCGCTCGCATCCAGGCGGTGTATGACACGGTGCGCGACACCGGATCTGAGAACACCGGAGCCGCCAGCTTGCGTCCCGATCAGCGGCGGCTGGTGCAGATCCTGTACGACCGCTTCGCGCGCAACGGCGCCACCCTCGGCCCGGACACGAAGGGACGCTACGCCGCGATCGAGCAACGATTAGCGGCGCTGCACACGCGGTTCTCGAACAACGTGCTTGCGGACGAAGAAGAGCATGCCACGTACCTCAACTCCGATCACATCGGCGGACTGTCGGAGGCGTTCGTCCAGGCGGCGGCCACTGCCGCCACATCCCGCGGACGCCACGGCGAGTACGCCGTCACGAACACCCGTTCGTCCGTGGACCCGTTCCTGACCTTTTCTGACGAGCGGCCCCTGCGAGAGCAGGTGTGGCGCACCTACTATGCCCGCGGCGACAACGGCGACGAGCACGACAACAACGCGATTCTCAGCGAGATCTTGCAGCTGCGCCACGAACGCGTGCGGCTGCTGGGGTACGACAACTACGCCGACTGGCGGCTTGAGAACCGCATGGCCAAGACCCCGCAACGAGCGCTCGACCTGATGAACGCGGTCTGGCCGGCAGCGCGAGCGCGGGTCGAGGCCGAGGTGAAAGACATGCAGGCAGTGGCCGACGCCGGGGGCGCCGGCATCACCATCGAACCGTGGGACTACCGGTACTATGCCGAGAAGGTGCGGCAGACCACCTACGACCTCGACTCGGACGAGGTGAAGCAGTATCTCCAGCTCGATCACCTGCGCGACGGCATGTTCTTCGTGGCCGGCGCGCTGTTCGATTTCGCGTTCACGCCGATTACCGATGGGTCGGTTCCGGTGTTTCACGAGGACGTCAGCGTGTGGGAAGTCGCACGCAAGACCACCGGCGCCCATGTCGGGGTCTGGTATCTCGACCCCTACGCGCGCGCAGGCAAGGGGTCGGGCGCCTGGGCCACCAGCTATCGCAGCCACGAATCGTTCGAGGGCTCCGTCGGTGTGCTCAGCTCGAACAACTCCAACTTCATCAAGGCGGCACACGGCGAGCCGACCCTTCTCTCGTGGGACGACGCCACGACGTTGTTTCATGAATTCGGGCACGCGCTGCATTACTTCTCGTCAACCGTCGACTATCCGTCCTTGAACGGCGGCGTGCGTGACTACATCGAGCTTCAGTCGCAACTGCTCGAGCACTGGTTACTCACCGACGAAGTGATCACCGGCTATCTCGTGCATCACCAGACCGGAGAACCGATCCCCGACGCGCTCGTCGCCCGGATCAGGAGCGCCACGACCTTCAGCCAGGGATTCGCGACGACCGAGTATCTCGCCTGCGCCCTGATGGACCTACGGTTTCACACCACCGACCCGGCTGGTCTCGATCCCAAGACGTTCGAGCGGGAGGTGCTGGCCGAACTGGGCATGCCGGACCAGATCGTCATGCGACACCGCAGCCCACACTTCAGCCACATCTTCTCAAGCGAAGGATACGCGGCTGGCTACTACGGCTACATGTGGGCGGACGTGCTGACCGCCGACGCGGCGGAGGCGTTCGCGGACGCGCCCGGCGGGTTCTACGACACCGACCTGGCGAAGACGCTCGTCGACACCCTCTTTGCGCCGCGCGACGCGCTCGGTCCGGCCGATGCCTACCGGCTGTTTAGAGGACGAGACGCCACCATTGACGCCCTCATGCGCGACCGGGGGTTCCCGGTGCGCTGACACTGCCGTGGATTCCAGACGCTGCCGGCGTCCATCACGTTCCATTGACTTCCCACACAGTCCCAGGACAGGGTCGACTTCCTGGTCATGGAGCATCTCGACGGATACGCTTCTTACGGCTTCTGACGGCGGCTCCGTGACCGCACCTTCTCCTTCCTCGGATGAGGATGGATCCCGAATCTCTGGTCATCCCGAGCGATGGCTGCCGCCACCCGTTCCATCGTCGGCTCGAAGTCCACATGACGCGAGTCGAGGTAGAGCCACTTCTTCAGCATGTCGTGAGGCGCCAGTTGCGGGAACTCTTCAATGATCGCGGGTTGATGCGCATGTTCCGTGCAGATCAGGACGCCATGCCACGTCCACCGGCCAGTTCTGGTCGGTTCGACCAGGAGCATCATCTGGCGGCCGAACAGGTAGGCGGCCAGTCCACCGAACATCCTCTTGGTGAAGAAGCTGGGGTGGTCCTCGAAGCCCTGCAACATCCATTCGTTGTCGAATGATTTCATCTCAGCACAACTCAGGATACCGGTAGATGGCAGCACCTCGCCATCATCGAAGGCTGGCATGCCGGGTGGCAGGGGAGCGGCATCGAGGGCGTCTTCTTGGATGACGGGTGTATAAAGGACTCGCTTGCGCGGGGTGCCGACGGATTTCGATTGGGCCCGCGTGAAGACCGCGACACGGCTCCTGCGCCACCTCGCGCGCCGCCTCGACCGGGAGCATCCCGGCGCGGCGGCCAGTGTGCGGGA
>CALBET010000083.1 GCA_937888665.1 uncultured Acidobacteriota bacterium | reverse complement strand
GGCGACGTCGCCGTCGGCAGCGAGGCCACCGCCGTGGTCGTGCAGCACCCCGTCGGGATCGATATTCAACGACAGCACCGGAACACCGTGCACGCCGGCCTGGAGAAACGAGTACGGCATGCCTTCGAAGCGCGACGTGTTGAGAAGGACGCGCGCCCGCCGATACAGATCTTCCATTTCCTCAAGGGAGGCCTTGGGCACGATGCGGAGGTTCGGCGGCGCCTGGTAGCGGATCCACTCGAACAGCGCCTCGCTCTGGCGGCTCATCACCATGACGAACGGAATCTCGGGATGAGCGTGAGCGAGGTCGGCGCAGATCTCCGGCCGCTTAATGTCGTCGGACTTGCCCACCCACAGTACGCAAGGATCCGAAGCGTCGCCGTCGTCCGCCGAGTCGCAGCGCACGGGGCTGCGAATCACCGAGGTGTCGCGATCGAAGCGCTCGCGAAACAAGCGCGCCTGGGCCTGCGTCTGCACGACGATGGCATCGGCGTGGCGCACCGCCACACTGCAGCGCGCACCCGTGACGCCCCACGGATTGAGTTCCTCGTTACCGGGTGCATAGCTGGCCGAGGCGTCGGCGTCGCTGGCCGCGAACAGCACCGATGCGCTGTCCTGAAATTGGCACGCCACGACCACCTCGGCGGCGATGGTGGTGGCGCCGAACACCCCCACGACATCGGCGTCGAGGTCGAGATAGAGGCGCAGCGACGCGGGCGAGAACGTGACGCCATCCACGTCGAGGGACAAGCCCTGCGCGCGACTGGTGAGTGGCGCCGCGACTACGGTGACGCCTTCAATGCGGCGACGACGGAAGGGCGCGCCTCGCACCACGAAAGAAACCTGGAACGCCGGCAGAGCCGCCAGGCCGCGAGCGAGCTCCCAGGCCCGCATTTCTGAGCCCCCGATGGGTCCCGGCGCCAGCGGGTCGATGACGGGATACGCGTGGGGAACAACGAAACACACCTTCATGTTGAAATCCGCTCGCTCACGTTCAGGGGGAGAACATGTCCAGCACCGTTCCGGCTTCGCCGCGTACACCCTTCCACGCGCGCGCGCCGGCGGCCACTCGAGTCAGGCGCTCCAACGCTACGCTTGGGCGCGCCCTCGCGGCCACGGTATTGGCCACGAGATCCATTACTGCCTCGCCCGGCGCCAGCAGCGTGGGGTGCCATTGGGCCTCGGCTTGGTGGCGGCAGAACAGCAGCACATCGATGGCGACGGCGCTCCGCCCCAGCGGCGCACCCAACGCGACCGCGTCGACGGCCGTCTTCTCTGGCCCCTGGCGCACGTTCAACGGGCGGCGGTAGGGATGCACGCGGCCTTCGGCGTCGACCACGGCGTACTCGTCGGAGAAGAACGTCGCTCCGCGTCCGATGGCCTCGCGCACGAGGGTGGTCTTTCCGCTGCCGCTGGGTCCGGGAATGGCGATGTGGACACCGTGCAGGCCGACAACGCCGGCGTGCACGAACAGCATCTCTGTCGCGTGCTCGGCGATGGCCAGATCCACCTGAGACCCCAGACGACGCAGAAGCGACGTCGCATGGTCGAATCGCACAGGGCTTTCATCGCCCCACAGCATCTCGTACGCCCCTTCGCACAGGGTACGAACGCGAAACGCCGCGTCGGCATCGCCGGGCGATGCTCGCGCCGCTTTGAAAGGCAGGGGGAACCTTTGAAGGACGGAGACGTCATCGGAGCGAATGACGATGCGAGCGCCGTGGCTCTCCAGCCACAGCTCATCTCCAGCGGACACGCGGCGTCGGGTCAATAGCTCGCAGCGTAGGCCGGCCGGGGCGCTACCATGGTCTCTACAGCGGGGACCATCGCGGCCACCACCGCCCCAGCGGAGATGCGCTTCACAACCGCGCGGCGCGACAACCGCGTCGGAAGAGGGACCTCATCGGTGTCACCGGTGATGAGGTCAGCATCCATCAACTCGCTCACGGCGAGCTGCGCGAGCTCGTCGTCGAGGGGGAGGCCCAGCTCATCGGCCAGGGCCTGGGCGATGTCGCCGAGGCTGGCGCCGTCCTGGCATCGCCGAAAGGCAGTCGCCGCAGACGCATTCAGCCGTTTGAACGTATCGTTCTCGCGGTCGTAGACAATGGTCTCATCGCCGACATCGCGGACAATTAACCCGATCGTGCGCGTTCTGTATTTCATAAGCTCTTTGATAAAAATTCAGGTTAAAAAGAACGATCTACGCGGCTCAGGTTACTCATTAGCGGAAGATGTGTCCATGGTCACCTCGGTGGTCAGGGGGGAAATGTCGACCCGGCAATCGTTCAACCATGCGCAGAATTTCGCCCGCCGCGTCGTGCGCTGCGCCGCGGAAGCCAGCGGCATATACGAGGGAAGGCACCTGCACCAGGGCGTGAAAGCAACGCAGCATCAGCTCGCGGTCACCGTCGGCAGCAACGCTGTGCTCCACCAGGGCCATCACGGCCGGTGCGGGCCGTAGGGGCTGTAGGGTACAGCCGGTGGCCTCCGGCTGCAACCGCACGCGCAACACGGCGCTAACCTCGCGCGCCTGGGCGTCACCGTCCCAACTCCGCACCCGCCCCTGTTCGTCGACGCCTGCGAAGGCGCGTGACGACACCAGGGCCCCGGCCTGCTGGAGAGCGGCGAGCAGACCCGGCAGCCCGTCGAGCTCGTCGCCGAGCAGCAGCAGCGTGCGGCCCTCGGTCTCGACCACACCAGCACGCAGCAGGGCGATCCCCGTGGAATGCTCGGCCACGAGGCCGGCGACGACACCGTCAACGCGGGCCAGCAGCTCCGGCAACTCCGTGGACACGGCCACCTTCTCGCCGTCGGCGAGCAACACATGCAGACCCAAAGCATCCGCAAACCCGTGCTGTCCGGCCGACGCAAGCTCCAAGGTGGCGTCGACGTCCACTGCTGCCGCTTGCACGGCGCAAGCGCCGGGCAGCGCATGCAAGAGAGCCTCGCGCGCGGCGTGGGCTGTGACACACAAGGTCGTACCGAGGCAGTCGACGACGAACCCCGGAGCCGCAGGCTCAGTGGGCGGAAGCACTCGGTCGACGGGCGCCGCGTCGGGGTACGACTCGGCGCGCACAGCGGCCTCCAGGCGTCGGCGATCCGTCACGGGGGCACCTTGCGCCCACCGGACTTGGGCTCCGCTCACATCGAACGGGCCGTCCGGTAGCACCTTCGTCAACACCTCGATGTCTGTCCGCACGCGTGTCGACTGCACCGTCGCGCGCCACGACTGCACCGCCGGCTCCTGCAGCCAACGCTCCACCTGCCGTGGCGGCGCCGGCAACGAGGCCTCCAGCAGCTCCGTGGTCGGCGGCTCCCACAGCGTACGCAGCAACGCGTGCACGTTGTGGATCACGTACTCCGGCGGTCGGAGATAGTTCTGGCTACGCCCGTCGAGGTGTCCCACACGAGCGCGTGTGGCGCATCGAACAGACAGCCCCGCCAGATGCGCTCGCAGTGACAGGTCCTGCTCGTCGCAACCCCACAAGCGAAACACCGGCGAGAAGCCGCCCAGCGCGTCGTACCCGCTTCGGGTGACGGCGTAGCACGCCCCCAACACCATGGGAACGTCGACGATAGCTTCGGCCGGCTCGGCGCGACGGGGCTCAAACGTGAGACCGCGCCATGGCGAAGGCTCCCAGCGTATGTTGGCGCCGAAGAAACGAGGAGCCGTCAGCTCGTAATCCCAGGACGCCGCGCAATAGACCGAGCGTTCGTCTATGACGTCGAGCAACGCCTCGAGCCAGTCGTCGGCGAACGACAGGTGCGCATCGAGAACGATGAATACCTCCCCCGACGCGGCCTCGCAACCGCGCCGGCGAGACGAAGACACGCCTCGAGGTCCGTCGTTGCGCAGCAGGGTGACGCCCGACATCGCTGACGCCACTGGGACTTCGCTGGCATCGTCGACGACGATGATCTGGCAGCGGTGGGCCCCGCAGGTCCGGCGGAGCCCGCGCAGCGTAGCGTCGAGCAAGTGCGGCGGCTCATTCCGTGAGGTGACCACGAAGGAAATCTGCACATCAGAACGGACTCTCGACGACACCAGTCCCCCTTCACCAAGACCGGCGCCACGATCGCAGCGCATTGTCGGGATATCGCACCGCGTAGGCTTCGAACACGCCGGACGCGTTGCAGTGATACGCGAGCCAGCGCCCATCTGGCAAGAGTGCGGCGTATTCGTTTGTCACGGCACCTATCGTCCTTCTGCCCTCTTTCTGCGTCGCACGTCCTTCAGCGTGGCCCAGATGTAATACGGTCTCATCCACAGAGCGCGTCTCCGCGATGGCAACGCGTAGACGACCTGCAACGCTGACAACGGCGGCACCAGTCTCCTGCTCATGAATCGGGCCTTGCTCGCCAGTCCGGCCTGCCGTTCGAACTCACCACCCGCCTTCTTCGGGCTGACGAAACCGACGTCCGCCGCTCGATGGACCACCGACCTCCTCAGCGCAACGCGAGCGTCGGCAGTCTGGGGTTCGGCTCCGAGATCGACGGAGACGCCGAGCAGATCAGTGAGGATGCCGCAGAGACCGACGAACTCCTGGCGCAGGTCCGCCAAGTCCAGCACATGAAACACCCTCGCCAGGTCGATCTCCGATCTCAAAAGCACGGGGATGGCGAGAAATTCGAGATACTGCTTGAGTGAGAGGCGGTAATCGTGAGAGATGATGTGCGCCAGCCCGAAGACGAGCTGATCTTCCACGGACATGACCGGAATCCGAACCCCTTCCAGATCCACCCACTGCCGATGCGTCCACATCTCGTCCGCGACCCGTTTTCGGTGTGCAAGCCAATGGTAGAGCGCGAAATGTAACTCGAGGATGACGCCGAGGCGTTCGTGAAACAACGAGACGTGGTGCAAATACACGTCGCGAGTGTGGCGAAACCCCAGAGACCGCGCGATGCGACCGCACTGCGCTAGCGCCGTGTCGGGGCAGAAGACATCGAGGTCGGCCATGGTCCGGAGTCCGGAGTCCTTGTAGATCCTGGCGATGGAGGTCGGGCCTTTCAGCACCATGAGCGGCATGCCTTGCTCCTGGCTCGCGTTAGAGAGATCGAAGAGCACGGCCAGAAGGTCCGCGTTGGCCACGACCGTCCCGAGATACGCCGCTTCCCAGCTCTCGGTCAGCCTACGCGGTATGCCGGCGCTCGATAGGGTCTTTCGCCGAATCAGGTCGTGGAGAATCGGCTCGAGATTGTGGAAGTACGCCATCTTGCCCAAGAGTTTCCGGTCCAGGTGCACCGGAACAGTCATCGAGCCAGCGGCGGGCTCGTCGTCCGTCGCCTGCCAGCGTCGTCGTGATTCCTGCATGAGCCACTGTCCACAGGCGGAGAACAGCCACAGGATCACGTCCGTCCGTTTCTCCAGCAAAGGATGTGTAGTGTCAGTGGCCATGGCGTAGGACGCGGTCGGCGTCGACGCGTCGACCGCCCTCCCTGGACAAGCGGATTGGGCCCCACACAGACTAGAGGGGCCTCCACTGCGCCCCGCAAGTGTATCGCGGAGCGCAGTGCGTCGAGCATGCGGGTTCGGGGGGCTGCGGTCAAGCGCGATTCCAGACGCCGGGGTGGGTGCCAGCGGTCGGAGACATGGTCTGGAACGGTCCGCGCCATCCGACGTCTAGGCTTCATGGTCAGCTTGGACGTGATAGGTCTTTGTGGCGACCAGACGTTGGAAAGGCGGTTACGGTGTGAGCGGGGTCAGAACTGGTGTTTCGGCATCATTCCTCGAGGACGGCAGCTCGTGGGTCCACGGGGTTGGCGGAGAGCCGCAGATCACCATCTTTCTGGTGACAGTCCAGGGCCCGCAGGTCGAGCACGCGCTCAACGCGCTTCGCGCCCTCGACCCGGGGCGGTCGGTTCGAGTGCACCCGATCGTGAACGTGTCTCCGGCCAGCCGAGCGTTCGACGAGATGCGGCGCCGCGTCCAAACGCCTTACTTCGTCCAGCACGATGAGGATGTGGAGCTGCTGCCTGATGCTGTGGTCCGCTTCCATGAGGAGGTCGCGCGGTGGCGAAAGCGCGAGTTCGTCGCGCTCTATCGCCTCATCGATCCCGAGCTTGGCATCGGCGAGCCCCCGACCATCCAGTCCCTCAAGCTCTACCGGACCGACGCGGTCAGAGCACACCCATGTCACCAGGAGGGCGCGCCGATCGCCTTGAGCGTCGACGGGAACTGGCACCGAGCGATGCTTGACGATGGCCTCCGGGCCGTGGATACGAAGCAGGTCATCGGGTACCACGGTCGTCACCGGAGCGAGTTCGACCTCCTGCTTCGCTTCTGCAAGATCGTCGCTTCCATCCAGAGTCCATCGGTGAAGACCAACAGCGGTCACCTCTGCAAGCTGCTTCGAGGGCTCAGTCGAGCATCCTCACCGAATCGGCTCCTCCGAGCGGCGCTCGCCCACTTCACCACCTTCACCACTCTGGACCGAGCTCGGCTCGTGAGCGCGGTCGAGGTCCCCAACCGCTTCGTCCCGCACTCCAGTCTGCAAATGTACGCGCTCGCGGAAGAGCGTGAAGTGCTGACCTTGCCAGAGCGCTCCGCGTACTTCGAGCTCGACGCTTTCCTCGAGCTCTTCCGGCTCGATCCTGAATCGGCCGCCGGCCTCCCCGCGGTACTCTCGCTCCTGTGCGTGGCCGCGGGTTCTTACGCGTACTCCAGCGACTGCTACCCGCACCATATCTACAAGTACTTCCAGCGCATCCTAAACGCTGAGAAGTATCCGCGGATCATCCCGGACTTCGACGTCGAGGGTATGCGATTGGATGAAGAGCGGGACGCATACAGAGCCAGCCCGGAGATCGCGGCCCGCTGCGCTGCGCTCGACCGTGTTCGTCGAGGCGCGGGCATTTCCCGACGACCTGTTCGCCGGGACCGTCAGTCAACTGGCGGGCACGCCGCTGTGCCCGGGGTCGGCGCGGCCTCCCAGGACGACACGCTGCTTCTTTTCTTGCAGTCCGGCCACGGCGTTCCTGGGAAGCTCGTGGCCGACTTGCGTGCTCGCCCCATCGACGGCGTTCACGCCCACTGCTTTCTTTTGCGAGCGCCGCTCGGTGACTCGGCTCCTCCGCCGGAACCGGACTGTGCCTGGTATGAGGGACTTTTTTTCGACCTGAGCCTGGTCCGCGACGCCATCGCCCGTCACCGCTTCGTGGTGATTCTCGATGACCGCTGGGAAGACGGGGGCGCCGGACCGCACGTGAAAGAGGCGGTCCAGCTGCTCCGGACAACTCCGGACCTGCACCAGGTGGTGTTTGGGAGCTTCGAGGGACCCACGCAACGCCGGGTGATCGACGGTCGACCCGTCGCGGTCCTCGAGCGGGGGCCGCGCGTGGATCATGACGACAACCGTCGCCTCCGCCGAAAGATCCAGGCGGTCATCCGGCCGGAGTTCAGGGTCTCGTCCGGCCGCACTGTGGACCAGGACGTTCCGGCGTATGCGAAGGGCGGTCCCGATGCGCCTGCTTTTCGGCTCGCGCCAAGCGCGCTGCGCGTGTCGAGCCTACTCGCCGGACTTGATCTCACGCCATCAAGAGCGCTCAAGCTGCACCCTCATGGTGTCCATCGGCTCGGGCGCGCTCTCGATCGGTCTGGTTTCTCGAGTTGCGCGCTTGAGGCCTCGGTCCGGCCTGTGCTCGATGATCCCTTCAAGACGCGAGCGGACGAAGCGCTCACCGTGGTCACCGGATTCATCCGCATCCCCGGGGTGCGCGCGCCGAAGCGCCCCTTACAGGCCTACGACTACGTGGAGGCCTCAGCGCCCACCTTGGCCTTGCCCCACCCGATGGTCGCCTATGTCTCCAGCGACCTGGTGGACCACGTCCGTGCCGCTAGGGAAGCGGCCGGGATGCTAGAGCGCACCCATATCATCGAGGTCGACACCGGACACTTGTTCCTAGCGGATGAGGTGGACGCAGTCGCGGCATGTGTCCGGAACAACCTGCCACCCTACGATGATCCCCGCTTCATCCTGGCCGTGACCGCGCGCTACCGCCACCTCGCTGACGCTCTGGACCGAAACCTCTTTGGTACCGAGCTCTTCGCCTGGGTCGATTTCGGTGCGAGTCACATCGTCCGGATGCCGCCCGGTCTTCGCCTCGACTGCCCGCGCCTGGACCAGGTCAGGATTGGGCGCATCGCGCGCTACTACTCTCGCACGGAGGAGTTCGGGTTCGACCACAAGACGCTAGGGGGCGGGCTCTTCGCGGGGCACCGGGAGATTCTCAAGGTGTTCCTCGCCGAACACGAGCGAATGTTCCGTCGATTGATGGCCGCCGGTTACTGCGTCAATGATGACAAGCTCCTCTTCTTGATGTTCGAGCGATGCCCCCGGCTATTCGATATCTTCTTCTCGGGCTACGCGAGTCTCGCTTCCCGACTCGCCGGCCCGTAGCCAGACCCGGTCAGCTGAACGGTCGTAAAAGGCGGAAGGGTGGCCGAGAAAACGCAGGCGCTGGTGCTGGAACTGGTGCAGTCCACAGATCAATGTACCCAAGCTTGGGAACAAGCCTCTCATTGCCAGTCGTCCCGCCCGGGGTCGCCGTATGCCGTTTGTCGCTCCCGGTGCGAGCGAGGGCCGCTGGGTCGGGGCAGCCTTGGGTGCGCAGGGCTTTGTGCACCAACGCCCCGCGCACCCACGAATGCCAGACGATCGACGTGCAGCTCCAGATAGAATCCGGCACGACGGCATGGCTGCGTGAACGCCGGTTGGGAGGTCTCGCGTGAGGAAACAGCGACTGCGTGGGGCTCGTGGTTTCTTACCTGGGGTCGCTGGTGTTGATGATGGTGGAGGAATGTTGAAGAATCGGTCCGCATTGGTCCATGATGACGCTGACCCGCCTATGAGCAATACCACCGCCGCCAATGGGGCCGAAGAATGCAGTGGCGGTTCCGCGCGAGAATCCACGACGACTGTCACTGCGTCCTTGGGCAATTGGCGCGGAGATCCCGACGACGTGCTTCGCTATCGTCCGGATCTGACGATGAACAAGGGCGTGTTCAGCGCGCTCTCCTATATTCTCCAGACACTCCCCCACCTCACAGAGCGGTGCCTCGAACAGTGCACGAAAATTCGCTTCAGTTACCGTTCACACAACTACGGCGCTTATCCGAACTTCGAAGTCATCGGCGACCTGATCCAAATGCGCCACAAGCCGACGTTGCACCCGGGAGATCAGGCGAAATACCCAGAGCTTCAATGCCTCAAGAGGTTGTGCCAGCGGTATGTCGGCGCACAGGACGGAACGGTCGAACATGACCGCGGCGCGCTGTACTCGTTTGGCGCTGACTTTCGGCTGGCGAAATCCTACCTTGAGGCGAGCTTTTGTTTGCACGAAGAGGTCACGGATCTGGTCGCCACCTTCGCAGAGCAGTTCCGCGGCAGACGCG
>CALBET010000082.1 GCA_937888665.1 uncultured Acidobacteriota bacterium | reverse complement strand
GAGAAACGACCATCCGTCAACAACGCGACCGAGTCACCCAAGCCGGCGCCCACGATGGCGGCGGTCACCGCGAGCATTTCCCGCATGCCCGGCCCCCCCCGCGGACCTTCGTACCGGATGACCACCACATCCCCTCCCTGGAGGGTGCCCTTCTCGACCGCGGCGAAGCACGCCTCTTCACTGTCGAAGACCCGCGCCGGCCCCCGGTGTCGCCTCGTCTCGTATCCTCCGGCCACCTTCACCACACATCCCTCGGGCGCCAGATTCCCCTTGAGCACGACCAACCCACCCGTGGGTGTTATCGGATCGGACGCCGGGCGCACCACCTCTTGTCCCGGCGTCTCGGACCCGGTGCGTGCCTCCTCCCCGATCGTCCGGCCCGTCACCGTGATCGGTTCCGTTTTGAGCACCCCGGCATCGAGCAGTCGTCTCGCCAACAACCGGCTGCCACCCGCGCGATAGAGGTCCGTGGCCACGAACCGCCCACCAGGCTTCAAGTCGGCCAGAAGCGGCGTCCGCCGGCTGACACGGTCGAAGTCGTCGATGTTCAGCGGCACGTCAGCCTCTCTCGCGATGGCCAGCATGTGGAGCACCGAATTGGTCGACCCCCCGGTCGCCGCCACGGACGCGATGCCGTTCTCCAGCGCGTCGCGGGTCATCACCTGCCGCGGCCGCCGGTCGGCTCGGGCGAGTTCCATGACGAGTTCCCCGGCCTCGCGGGCGACTTCTGCCTTCCGCGGATCCAGAGCGGGTACGGCATTGAACCCCATCGGCGAGATCCCGATCAGCTCACACACCAGCGACATGGTGTTGGCCGTGAATTGCCCGCCGCACGCGCCCGCCCCCGGGCACGCGACCGCCTCCAGCCTGGCCAACTGGTCGTCGGTCATGTTGCCAGCGGCATGGGTCCCGACCGCTTCGAACACGTCCTGAATCGTGACGTCATGGTGGTCGTACTGGCCCGGTGCGATCGAGCCGCCGTAGAGCACGAGACCCGGGATATCCAACCGCGCCAGCGCCATCACCCCGCCTGGAATCGTCTTGTCGCATCCCACCAGCACGACGAGCCCGTCGAACATGTTGCCGCGAGCGACAAGCTCAATCGAGTCCGCGATCACCTCGCGGCTGACCAGAGACGCGCGCATGCCCGCGCTGCCCATGGTGATGCCGTCGGAAATGGAGACCGTGTTGAACTCCATGGGGGTGCCCCCCGCCGCCCGCACGCCGGTCTTGATGTGCGCAGCCAACTCTCGGAGATGGAAGTTGCACGGACCGATTTCGGTCCAGGTGTTGGCCACCCCGATGATGGGACGCCGCAGGGCCTCATCGTCGAAACCCACCGCCTTCAACATCGACCGTGCCGGCGCCCGCGATGGTCCGTCGGTGATCGCACCACTGCGTGTCTTGCCTGGTATCTCGCTCATGTCCTGTCTCTACGCACAGCCCGTCGTGACTGCCCACCTGACGTCGACGGGCACCTCATCATGGCTGCCAACCTGTGATGGTCCGGTTCTCGGCCAACACCACTCCGCCGCCGATCCCGCCCACGAAAAAAGGCCACCATCCGGCTGCGGATGATGGCCCCTGATTCCTGCACGCGTGTCGGGTACATCATCCGCTGGCTGTCGGCGCAATGGCTACGCCGACGCGGCGAACAGTGACCACGACAGGGCGAAAACTCATGTAGTGCATCAAGAACCGGACCAGAAACAAGACACTATCTTATCGCGCTGCCAAAGTCGTCTCAAGTCCATAGTGCGTCCTGCGTCAGTCCCGCAGGTCCGGCAGCGGCTCTCCCTCGGGCACGAAACGGAGGGCCACGCCATTGTTGCAGTACCGCTCGCCGGTCGGCTGGGGTCCGTCTTTGAAGACGTGGCCCTGATGGCCGCTGCACCGAACGCAGTGATACTCGGTCCGCGGCAGAATCATCTTGAAGTCTCGCTGGAAACCGAGGCGGCCGGCGATGGGGGCAAAAAAACTGGGCCAGCCGGTGCCGCTGTCGTACTTCCCTGACGACTCGAACAGCGGCAAGTGGCAGGCCGCGCAGACGAACGTCCCGGAGCGCTTCTCCTGATCCAGCGCGCTCGACCCGGGACGCTCCGTGGCGTGTTTGAACAACACGTCGAACGACTCGTCCGGCACCAGCGCCCGCCAATCGTCCAACGACTTGTCGAGTGTGCTGATGTCGTCGGTCACAGAGTCTCCTCCCCCGCCAGTTGTTGAAATACGAGGGACTGCCGTTCAGCATATCACCGAGGCTGGAGTGACTCAGGGGAAGCCGATGCCCAGAGCGCTGGCCGGGCGGAGCGCTCCGCTCGGGCCACCGGGTAGCTGGTGCCCGCCCCACCGCTCACCATCCGGAATCCGTCAACCGATGCCGCCCGGCGCAACTGATGGTTACGTCCCGCAAGGCCCACCCGCCAGGCCACATTCCCATTGGTCGACGCGCCCCCCGCCTCCATCAGTTGCCCAACCGCGCCGTTTTCGCGGGTAACGACTACCCAGCTCGTGGCCAACCCGCACGTTTTCACCAGATTCCTCGCATCACGCGGCAACTGGCACAGCGCTTGAAGTAGTCAGTCATACCGGGTCGGCGAGCGATGGACGGTCCGGATGGTGCGGCATGACGCCGCCCGCAGCACAGGAGGAAACATGACGAAACGCAAGGTACTCGCGGCCGCCGCCCTCACGGCGCTTCCACTGTTCGTGGGGTCCGCGCAGCCGGGAGTCACCCCGAACCTCGCCGGCCAACAGACGCCGCACACGTTGCAGATGGCTGACCAGTCGACCGGTCCGCAGTGGGGCTACGCCCTCGGCATGGAAGGGGAGGAGGCGCTGGCATTCGGCATCGCGGGCGCAATCGGCTGCTCGTTCTTCGGCGGGGTGGGCGGTGCCGCCTGCGGGGTCGCAGGCGCCCTGTAGGCATCCCATTCAAGGCACAGCACAGTCGGAACGACAGGGCATGGGGAGACTCGCGCGATGGTCCCGATCCTTACCAACACTTGTTCTGCTGAATGCCGCTCTCGTCTCGGCCGCCGTCGGCATCGGCGGCCAGACCGGCGCCCTGAGCGGGGACAGTGTCTTGACCGGCGTCAGGACAATCAGACCGGTTGTGGTCGAGCGCACCCGGTGGCAGCACGCCAGCCACATACTTCGTGGCAACCTCGGCGTCGTTGGAGGGCTGCTGGCGGGCATTTGCACGCTAGGCGGGCTCACGGTGCTTACTTTGCTTTGGAACGCGTACGTGCTTGGTCACGGGCTGTCCGTGCTCGGCCACGCAACACCGGAGGCCGTGCCACTGGTCCTTCGGTATGCGTTGCTCGAGTTTTCTTCGTTTGTCCTCGTCGCCAGCGTAGCGGAGCACCTCGTCGGCACGGTGCTCCGCTGCCTGGTGGCCAGCGAGCCCCCGCAGTTCGCGGCAGGACTGCTCACCCTGGTCGTCGCGATCGCGATGCTGACAGTGGCCGCACTCATCGAAGCAGATGTCGCCCAGCTGGTTGCCGGAGCGTCTCTCTGAGGCGGGAGCCATGATGACCACAGAACAACTTCTCGAATTGGATGGACTTCAGCGTCTGTTTCCAGATTTTGAACTCGGACCACTGTCGATGGCCTTCCGGTCGGGACACATCTATGGCCTGCTGGGTCCGAACGGCGCCGGCAAGACCACGTTGCTGAATCTCATCACGTTGCAGCTCAAACCGACCGCCGGCCTGTCGTTGACGAGGGGGACACCGATTCGGTGGGGTGACCAGGGATGGAAGCGGCGGTTCAGTTACATCGGCGAAACGCCTTCGTTCTACGACGATCTGACCGTGGCACAGACGCTGGAACTGGCGAGCCGGCTGTATGGCCAGTGGGACCAGGTTCTTGCGGACAGGTTGGTCGACCAGTTCAGGCTGCCATCGTCGCGCAGGGTCGGGTTACTGTCGAAAGGGACGAGAGTCAAGCTCGGTATCGTCGCGGCGCTCGCCCATCGCGCCGAAATGTTGATTTTGGACGAGCCCACGGCCGGTCTCGACCCCACTGCGCGGGCGGACCTCCAGACCAGCCTCAAGACGCTCGCCGCCGAACATCAGACTCTCTGTGTCGTGCTGTCGTCGCACATATTCGAGGACATCGAGGAGACCGCCACAGATGTCTGCATCCTTCGAGGGGGACGGCTGGCGTTCCAGGCCAGCGCCGAGACTTTGAAGGCAGCCGTGCTATATCGCTCCACCGCCTCGCACACGGTCACCGGGTCAAGAAGCCTGGTAGCGCGTTGGACCCACCGGGGCACTAGTTGGGTGCTTGTCAGCAGAGGAAGCGACCTCGACCGTGATCTGACGGCGCGGACCGACTGCGTCGAGGAGCATCACACCAGCATCCTCGGCGCCCTCTACCACGGAACGGAGCATCTCGATGTGGACTAGCCAGTGGGGCACGCTGATCGGCAAGGACCTCCGCCTACACGGATCGGCAATTGCGCTCGCGATGGCAGGCGCGCTTGCGCTCCTGGCGGCGGGAACCCAGCTTGCCCCCCAAGGCATCGGCCCACGAGTGTCGCTGGTCTTCAATGTGAATATCTTGCTAACCCTACTGTGGAGCGAGTGGTTGGTCACCCGCGAACGCTCCAAACGCACCTTCGCGTGGCTGCGAACGCTCCCGGTAGACGATCGTGTCCTGGCGGGCAGCAAGTTTGTGACAGCAGCCGGCTGCTGCGTCCTCTTCTGGAGTCTGTCCACAAGCCTGTTCGCCCGGGAGCTCTGGCAACCGACTGGCGTCGGAGTCACTCTGCTGTGCATGGTGCTGTCGTTTGGCGGATTGGGCATCGCCGCCAGGTTGCGATTCTCGTGGCGAATTGGGCAACTTGCTCCACTGTGCATCGTGGGCCTGCCGGTCCTTTTGTTCATCGTGTTCGCTGGCAACGGCACGACAAGGCGGGACGCCCTGATCGCGTTATGGACCGCACCCTGGGGTCGCACTGTGGTCGCCGCCTCGCTGTTTCTTGTGTACTGCGTGATCGTCCTCATCACGGTCCATTGGCTCACACGCGCGGAAACGGTCGATCTTGTCGACTGAGTCAGAACCCTACCAGGCCCGCTCAGGTTCGACTATGTGCCAATTGCTCTTGAGTCCCGTTCGCTTCTACGACAACCGTCGGAACCGGCGCGTCGACTGGGTGGTCGCTCTCGCTGCGCCGCTCGGGTGCGCCTTGTTGCAGGGCACCGCGGCGCTGATCGTCAGCGGAAAGACCCGCCCGGTACTTGAGGCTGCGCTAGCCGGCCAGTTGCAACGCACAGGTCTCCCATCGGAATACCTGATGGCCACGGTCGCGGGGCTTGGATATCCGATGTTCTTCGGTGTCCTGACGCTGGCCATGCTGGCATTGAACGTCTTCGTGCGGACCCCCGGGTCGGCGGCTCGGCTCACCGAGTTCACTGCACTCGGGTTCTACACCCAGCTGCCGCACGCCCTGCTGGCCATCGGCATCGCGTGGATCTGGGAACCCGACGTCATCCAACTCTCGTCGGGAGCGTCAACGGCGGACCTGCTAGTCGCCGTCAGCCGCTATCGCGACACCGTGCTATCAGATCCACTGCCGTCGACCGTACGTCTGCTCTCGTTGTACTCGCGCATCTGGTTGGGAGCGGTGCTGACAATAGCGCTCAAGGTCGTGGCCCGGCTGTCCACGGGTGCCACCGCGATGGCCGCGCTCACGTTGCTCACAATCTGTGCCGGCGGACCGCTCGTCGGTATGCTTCTGGAGATCATTCGATGAACACCGACCCGCTGACCCGCCACGCCCACCAAGTCGGTTTCGCTCACGTGGCGTCCGACATGGTCTTCGACGCCGAACAAGAACGGCCGCGATTGGTCGCCGCCCTCGAACCGCTCTGCCCAGACATCCGGGCGATCATGTCCGGGCTGCGGCGCGTGGTGCCCGTCGCCCCGAACGCGGCCGAGGGGGTGACCGGGCAGTTCTACCGGCTTCCTGGGCACTTCCGCAGCCTGTGCTGCGTAGTGCCGGACACGCACCGTCCGGAACAGTTGTGGGAAGGAGACGTCATCGCATTCAAGGGCACCGAACCGCTGATGCCGGACTTCGACGACTACCTCCGATGGATGATGACCGCGCCGTTTCGAGGCAGTGACCTGCCACTGGGACTCCATTTCCCACTGATGGTCAACGTGCCACCCGGCGCCGTACCGCTCGACGAGTGTTTTCGCGAACAGCGCATGGCCGCGGCGGTCCACGAACGCCATCTGGCCGTCTACGGTGAACTCGCCCACGCGCCCGTACCGTTGTTCGTCCATCGATGCGCGGCCGACGTCACGACCGGCTACGTTGACGCGTTGAAGCGCCACCTCACACCCCAGGCGTTTGAGCGGGTTGAAAGTCGGGCGCTGGCCGGGTGTGGCGTGTCCATCTGGTACTACCCGACGGCCCCAATCAGGGTGGACGACCTTCGGTTGTTGGCGGTGACCAACCCGCATCTGCGGGTCGCCGCCGACGAGGGCGAAGAGACGATCACCCGGTGGTGCCGTCTGTTCGCACGCTTCCTTCAACTGGGGTTCATGCCCTATGCCCCGTGGAACCGAGGGCGCGGCTCATGTGTCGATGCCGGCAACGCATGTATCGATGGGGGTTTTACGGACCTCCTGATGCTGGTCCCGTTCGAGTCGATCCCGGACGATCGCTGGTTTCGGCTGAGCCTGTTGGCGAGTGCGCAGATGCTCTCGAATACGGTGTCGATGTTCACGGTGTCACTGAGCGCGCGGCCGGCCGAACGGCCCGACGCCAGCCTCGACCCGTTGAGTCAGGCGTTTCTGCGCCCCCGCCTCCTTGATGCGATCCACGCCGAGACCCCGGCCGACCTGGCGCCGGATACCAGGGTCGTGTCGTGCTTCTCGCTCGACAGCCTCGAAGACCTCGTGGCGGCGGCGCACGTGGCCCATCACCCCAACACGCCGTATCGAGCCAACCGACCTGCCGCCTGAGTGGGCACGCGAAGCACCCGGCACCAGAGATCAGTCTCAGCCACGTGGACCTGTCACAATCCGTGGGCGCGAAGCGTCATGAAGATGTGAACATGCTGATCGACACCGCCGACGCGGCGGAGGACAGCCTGACGACCGCGGCGCCCTTCGATCTCGACGCCACGTTCCGCGCGCACTACGCACGAGTCACACGCGTCATCGCGAGGGTCGTTCAGAACCCGGCTCGGACTGAAGAGCTGGCGGTCGACGTGTTCGTGAGGCTCTGGCGCGAACCGAAGGCGCAGGCCAGACCCCAGGGTGGTTGTACCGTACGGCGGTGCGCCAGGGGCTCGACGAGTTGCGGCGCGCGACCCGACGGGCACGATACGAGCCAGTGCTCCGACTCACGGGCGGGCCTCCCAGCCCAGAGGCGGCGACCGGCGAAGAGCGCGGACGAGTCCGGCGGACATTGCTCGCGTTGCGACGGGAGCGGGCCACGCTGCTACTGCTTCGCGGCCACGGCCTCAGTTACGATGAACTAGCAGCCCGTGGTGAAAGTCCTGCGTCGCACCGAGAGCGGCGAGGCGGCGGGTGTCGCGCCCTCGTCCGTCGGCACTCTGCTGCGACGGGCGCGCCAGGCGTTCCGAAAGGAGTACCTCTCACGATATGGCGACACAGGATGACCCGGAGTTGGAACGCTGGGTGGACGACCGGATGGCGGCGCTGGAACCGGATCCCGAGAAGCAGCCGGATGTCGATGACGGTCTTGCGCAGCTGAAGGCCCACCGTGCGCAGCACCGCGGCCGGAAACCGATCGGCGCGTGGCTGGTGAGCGGGGCGGTCGCCGTTTGGGTGGGCGCGATGGTGTTCACCCTCGCGCCCTGGTCGGCGGACGAACCAGACCCGGCTGACCTGACTGCCAGGGAGGCCGGAGCGTCGCCCTCCGCCAGCGCGGACGCCCCAGCCGCCGGCTCCGCCCTGCCGGATCGGCGGTCCGGGGAGTCGCTCCTGACCCGGATTGACGAGCGACCCGACGCGCCCCACTTCACGCTGCCCGATATGGACGGCGGCAACGCGATGCTCGCCGACTACACCGGACGGGTCCTGCTGCTGAACTTCTGGGCCACCTGGTGCGGACCGTGCAGAGTCGAGATGCCGTGGTTCGTCGACTTCGAGGAGCGGTTCAGTGACGACGGTTTCGCGGTGGTTGGCGTGTCGCTCGACGAACCTGGCTGGGACATCGTGCGCCCGTTCCTCGAACGCCAGCCCTTGAACTACCGGATCGCACTGGCCGATACGCCGGAGCGGCTCGCGCCGTTCGGCGAGACGTACGTGCTTCCCAAGACGTGGTTAATCGACCGCAAGGGTCGCCTCGCCGCCGAGCACATCGGCCTGGTCGACCTCGACTCCATCGAAAGCCAGATTCTGGAACTGCTGTCCGAATAGACGGATCCACGCCGATGCGCCGGTCCCTGCTGCTCGTCGCCACGCGCGAGATTGGAGTCCGGATGGCCCTCGGGGCGGCGGCGACCGCACTCCTGCTGGTGGGCGGACTGGCCAGCCTGATTCCGGCATGACACGCCGCTCGAACCAACCCAATGACCGGGCTCCGCACCGGGTAAGCGGCGCCCGGTCCGCAGGCGGAGCCGGGTAAGCTACTGTGGTGAGCTATCGCATCGTCAATGCGCGGATCGTGAACGAGGGCGCGATCACCGCAGGCGACCTCGTCATCGAGGGAGGCCGCATCCTCGGGGTGAATGTCCCGTCTCCAGCCGGCGCCACGGTCGTCGATGCCGCAGGCGCCTTCCTGCTGCCGGGCATGATCGACGACCAGGTCCACTTCCGCGAACCGGGATTCGAACACAAGGCGACCATCGAGACCGAATCGCGCGCGGCGGTGGCCGGCGGCATCACCAGCTACATGGAAATGCCGAACACCAACCCGCAAACGGTCACCGCCGAGGCGCTCGCGGACAAGCACGCACGAGCCGCCGCCCGGTCGATGGCGAACTACGCGTTCTATTTCGGCGCCACCAACGACAACCTCGAAGCGGTCAAGGCGGTCGACCAACGGCTGGCGTGCGGTGTCAAGGTGTTCATGGGGTCGAGCACCGGCAACATGCTGGTCGACGACACACGCACGCTCGAGGGCATCTTCTCCGCGTCTCCGCTGGTCATCGCGACCCACTGCGAACACACCCCGACCATCACCGCAAACGAAGCCGCCGCCCGCGCCCGATACGGCGACGATATTCCGTTCAGTGAGCACCCCCGCATCCGGTCCGCAGAGGCCTGCTACCTGTCATCCAGTCTCGCGGTCGAATTGGCCAGACGACACGGCGCGCGCCTCCACGTGCTGCACCTCACGACGGCACGAGAACTCGACCTGTTCCAACCCGGCGACCTGGCCGACAAGCGGATCACCGCGGAGGCGTGCGTCCACCATCTGTTCTTCAACGACACGTCGTACGCCACCAAGGGCGCCGCCATCAAGTGCAACCCGGCCATCAAGTCGGCCGCCGACCAGCAGGCGCTGTGGGGGGCCGTCAACGACGGTCGGATCGATGTCATCGCGACGGACCACGCACCACACACCGCCGCGGAGAAGGCCCGGCCCTACGCCGAGGCGCCCGCCGGCCTGCCGCTGGTGCAACACGCGCTGCCGGCCCTGTTCGAGCACGTCCGCGCCGGTCGGTTCACGGTCGAGACCGTGGTGGAGAAGACCGCGCACGCACCAGCGCGGCTGTTTGCCGTCGCCGAGCGCGGGTTCATTCGTGAGGGCTACTGGGCCGACCTGGTGCTGGTCGATCCCTCGATGCCGACGGCTCCACAGCCGATCTACTCCAAGTGCGGCTGGAGCCCGTTCGCCGACGTCGCCCTCAACTCACGGATACGGATGACCTGGGTCAACGGCGAGCTGCGGTACCAGGACGGGACCTTCCTGCCTGGACCTGGCGGCAGTGCACTGGAATTCACGCGACGGTAGCGTTGCTGGCGGCCCGCGTCGCCGGGATCGCGTCGCAGGCGCTCTGGGCCGGCGTCATCGTCACCGGACGTCTGCTCTCGTACCAAGGCCTCACGCCGGCCTGGTGGCTCGCGCTCCCCGTGGAGTAGCCCATCATGCTCTTGCCGTTCTTCGAGTGGTTGGGCGCTCTGTGGCCGCGTGTCCCTTTCCACGACTCCGTGTGGGTCGCCCCGCTCCTCGGCACCGTCCACTTGCTGGCCCTGGCCGTGTTCAGCAGCGCGGTGAAGAGCTCGCCGACTGTCTCCCTGACACCGAACGGCGGCTCTCGACCGACCGGCTGCCGGTTCGGATACGAGACTCACGCGTTAGGCCTAGCAGCCCGTGGTGAAAGCCCCGCTGCATACGACCGTAGTGCGGCGCGCGGCTGACACGGCGTGCTGTGGCGCAGGCCTTCTGGCCTGCGAGGCAAGGCTAAAGCCTTGCCCCACGGGTGTCGACACAACCGAGCTACGGTTCCAGGGGACTAAATCAGGGCTAAATCTGGGCTAAATCCCGTCTTCCATCCGCACGGTGATGGTGTCGCAGAGTCCCTCGATGGTTCGGTGCTCGTCGTCGCCAATCTGGACGCTGAACCGGTACTCGCCGCCCTCCAGCGTCATCTCCATGCCGTCCGAACCGTCCCCAAAGTGAACCCAGGGGTCGGCGGCCGGGATGATCTCTCCGGCTGGCAGGCACTCGGCGTTCACCCCGAGATGGTAATGGCCCATCCCCGCACGCGGGCTGGAGGCTTCGCCCGGAACCGGGCTGATCTCGAAGTTCTCGGTACCGAACGTGAATCCGAGGGGAATCTCGGTCGCGTGGTCGGTCTCGTTTCTCGGCGCCACGAAGAACACCCGCGGCACAGCCGCCGGCGTTTCGGCCATGCCTGTCGACGGCTCCGCGCCATCCGACTCGGCTCCACCCCCGCCGCAACCGACCGCCCCGGCGGCCACCATGGCTGCCAGCGCCAGCACCCCATTCAGTCTCACAATCTTGTCGAATCCCAGCACGCGCACGTTCTCCCCCTTGTGTTGACAGTATCTTTGGTGGTGCCGATCGGTCACCCGATGCTCGAAGATGGGCGACGCCAGTCGGCGCCGCGATGCCCGGTGCTCACACCGGGGACAGTCTATTGTCTTACATCCGCAGTGGCCGTTGCACGCGGACGCCCCTTCGCACGTAGTCCGCACGACAGATGCCCGCTCGGCTCATCTCCGACACACCGCCGCTCCCGGCGCGTGCGCCAGTGGCCGCTACGTCGGCCGATTGGCCAGCACGAGACCGGCCCCCGCCGCCGCCATCAAGATGCCGAGATAGAAGATCGGCGACGGGCTGTTTTGCGGCGGATTGTAGAGCATCGCCACAAAGGTGCTCACCACCGGCGCGCCAGCGAACACCAGCGGTGGCACCACAGTGGGGCGACCGCCGTTCACCAACGCCAAGACGATACCAAGCGCGCCCAGGGCGCCCAGCACACCGGCCGCGATGGTGAAGGTCATCCCGCTCGACGTGAAGAGATGCCAGGTGCCGGCTTTCGCGATCATCATCCCGGGAATCAGAATGGCGACCATAAGGTAGGCCACCCCGACCATCAGGAAGGCATGCAACCCGCTGCCGCCCAGCGCCAGTTGGCCTTTATGCAGTGTGGGAATATAGGTACCCCAACTCAACACGGTCAGCAAGACGAACGGCAGCCAGCTACGCATTCCTGTTCTCCTTTTGGGGGCCGGACGAACAGCGCCTGTCGTCACGGCGTGACCCGCGCACCCGGTAGCCGAATGGCGAGCCGCCGTATTGTATCGTAGGGACGTGAAACGACACCCTGGGCTGATTCCGCTCTCGCACGATCACCACGACGCGCTCGTCGTCGCCCAGGGACTCATCCGCGGCGACTCGACGGCGCCACGCTCTGACTGGCCCACCAGCCGCCCGGCACAGGTTGACCGCGTCGTGATGTTCTTTGCCGACACGTTGCGGCCGCACTTCGACGCGGAAGAGACAGTGGTCTTTCCGGCCGCCGCCCAGTGTCTGACCGGGGGCGACACCCTGATCCGCGACCTGCTGGCGGAGCATGCACAGATACGAGCGCTGATTTTCGACCTCCAGCGTGATCCTGGGCGTGACCTTGAAATCAGGCTCCCGGCACTGGGCCAGCTGCTGGTGTCGCACATCCGGACCGAAGAACGGGTGTTGTTCGAGACGATGCAGCGCGAAATGGCGGGCGCGGCCCTGGCCACCATTGGTCTCCACCTCGCCGGCCTGCCACCGCGAGGCCCGTCGTGCCGGCTCGCCCCCGCACCGACCACCGGCGCCTGAGTCCACCGCAAGCCAGACGGCTCATGGTGGCACGACGGCAGTTTCGAGTCATGTCGCGGGCACTCAACGCGGTCGAACCGCGAGCGGCTGGCGCCCGGCTGACCTGAGCAGCAGATCTGCTGATTGCAGAATCTTCGCCCGAAGGCGAGGCGGAAAGTCGGGGCTGAGTCCGTCGAGAAAGCCACGAACGATCTTGGCGGCCTCCGGGGAACTGTGCCCGCCAAGGGTCGCGTCGAGCCAGTCTGACACGAAGAAGATATCGCCCGTGCGCTGAATCTCTTCGACCATCTCCAAGCTGGGACGGATGAATCGACGGGCATGGGCCGCCCGCGAGGGGTGATGCAGGTAGCCGAGCGCTGCGACGACCCAGGGCTCACGCTCACGGCCACCCGGGTCTGCCAGCTGCCCGAAGAACGCTTCCCGCGTCTGCGGGGACTCCGCAAGAGACGGACGGACGAAGTCAAAGCGGGCCTGACGGTCGGGGTTCTCGATGCGGGCGCACTGTCTGTCGAGGATGTCCTCAGCGTCCGCGACCCCGCGCACGGCCAATCCTTCGGCGAGCGCGATGAAATCGGTCTCGGCGAGGCTCAGGCCGAGTATCTGCTCGTCGCCGGCCCAGAGCCGACGCAGGCGTTCGATGCCGGCGTCCGACCACACGACACTGCGCCAAGTGTGGAAGTATGCCGCCTTGAGCGTTGGTGAGGCGCTGTGGAGCACTCCTGACCACAGGGCGTCTTCCACGCCGTCCGTCGCGACCCGCCGAACCTGGTCGTCGAAGAGTCGCCAGTAGGTGATGCGCACATACTCCAGCAGGCGCTGGGTGTTCTGCTCGACCGTCTCGGCGGCCAGTCCGGCCAACAGCCGACCGAACCACACCTCCGGTTCGATCTCGCCATCCAACACGCCATCCCAGAGCGTCGCCCACCCGATGCCCCGAATCAGCGAATCGCGAAGACCGGGTAGTTCGGTCAATAACGCGTTCCGACTCCGGTCATCGAGCCGAAAGCGGCCGTACTCGACGCCGGCGGCGTTCGGCAGCACGAAGCGCGGCCGCCCACGCGCGATTCCGCCGTCGACCGCCACCGAGGCCGCCGACAGCGACACCGGGATCCGCACGTCCTCGTCGTCGTAGGCGAGGAGCAGCTCGAGTTGCTGCGGCCACAGACGCCCCAGACCATCCGGGTCAGTTTGCGAAACCGTCACCGTTGTGCGGCGGTCCGCCGAGACCTCAACCATCACGTCAACCAGCGGCCGACCCGGTTCGTCGACCCACGCGGCGCTCCAGGCGGCCAGATCGAGGTCAGACCTCGTGTCCAGGATCCGAATGAGATCGGGCCAAGTCGCGTTGCCGTACCGAAACGTATCGAGGTACTCACGCAACCCGTCGCGGAACGGCTCCTCACCAAGCAGGCGCTCAAGGTGCCGCATCACGATTGGCGCCTTCTGGTAAATGATCGGACCGTAGAGGGCGCCCGCCGCTCGCAGGTTCTCCAGCGGCTGGCGAATCGGATTCGCGCCGGCGGTCCGGTCCACGTCGTAGGCGCGGTCATGGTGTTCAAGGAAGAACCGGAGACCGTGGTCCACCTCGGGGAATGACGGATGGACAATCTTCGCCGCCATGAAGTTAGCGAAGACTTCCTTGGTCCAGACGTCATCGAACCAGTTCATCGTGACGAGGTCGCCGAACCACATATGCGCCGTCTCGTGCGCGATGAGGCTCGCGCGGCCGAGATACTGGCCCTGGGTGGCGGACTCGTCGAGAAACAGACTCGACTCCCGATAGAAGATGGCGCCGGGATGCTCCATCCCGCCGTACTGGAATGGGGGCAGCAACACGAAATCGAATTTACCGAACGGGTACGCAATCTGGGTGTAGTCCTCAAGCCAGGCCAGCGCGGCCGCGTGCAGGTCGAAGATGGCGTCTCGGTTGCGCGCCACCTTGTCGGCGTCGGTCTCTCGATGAAACATCCGGAACGTGCGCCCGTCGCGCTCGGCCGTGGCCATCTGGAAATCTCCGACCGCGAACGCGAAGAGATAGGTCGGAATCGGTTCGGTCGGCGCGAACTGGTAGATCGTCACGCCAGGCGCCCGAGGCGAGAGGGGCCCCGCGTCGAGCGCTTCGCCGTTGGCCACCGCCACCCAGTCGGCCGGCACCTCAAGCGTCACGGAGAACCGAGCCTTGAGGTTCGGCTGGTCAAAGAGCGGTAGCGAGAAGTGCGCGCGGTCCGGAACGAACAGGGTGTAGAGAAACGCGTCACCGCGGTTGAGCGCGTCGTCCCCGGCGATGAATTCGACCGCCACCTCGTTGCGGCCCCTCGCGTCCAGCGCGGCGGCCGGCACGATCAGATGGTCATCGACCACCCGCCACGCGACGGCGGCGCCATTCGCGCTGACCGCGCTGACGCGCTGGGCGGCGTCCTTGAAGTCGAGCACCAGGTCCCGACCCTCGTCGTCTGCCCACTCGAACCCGACGGCGAGGGTTCCGCGAATCGGCGTGTCACGCTGGCGCGGGACCGTGAGGCGGTACGCGTACCGAATGTCGGACAGGGTGGCGGCTCGCACCTGGGCCAGGTCCCACGACACCCCCTCGTCGATCTGGTGCGACGATGTCACGCTCGCTCCTCCACACCCGACCACGGCGACCAGCGCCACCGCCCCGCACGTCGTGCAGCAAAAGCCCCCCGGCCGGAAACAATTCAGCATCACGCGTGGCCACCGTTGCCGGACACTACCAGGGTCCAGGGCGCGCGACAATGCGCGCCCCGCGGCGGCGGAGTGGGGCACTCGGGGTCCCCGCGTAGCCGTCGCGTGGGGTTCGGGGCGCAGCCCCGTCTTATTAAGGCTCCACGGCGCAGTCACCGTAATACTGCTCCGGCCTGGAGGTGAACCCGATCAGGCGCGTATCGGTGTACTCGTGACGGGTGTGCACGGCCATGAATCTGCCGTCCGCGGTTTCGCGGTCGATGACGGTAGTCGTGTAGAGAGGCCCCACGGTGAACATCTGCACCAGGTGGAGATAGTCGCCGGTCTGCCGCACGATGATCTGTGACGCACCGTAGGGACCGACGATCTCCGCAGTGGCGCCATCGGTATCGATCTCCTCGAACCGCAGCGACAACGTGGACGGCGTCACCTCGGCCCCGGCGTCGCCGTCGGTCCACCCGCCGGTCGACATGCGGCTGAAGGCGCAGTCGAGACCGGTGGTATTGAGCAGCCGGTTTTGCGCGCGCGCGCTCGCGGCCGGCACGAGCGACATCAGCAGCAGTGTGACAACGAGCCAGTAGTTGGTGCCCGACCTGGTCGGCAACATGCGTCCTCCTCGTGGCCTGCAAGGGCCACTCGTGGGTTACACTCCGTGGGATTCTATCCGGTACCCCATGAGATTCTTGACGCTGACGCTGCTCTTCGTCGCCGTGGTCGGTCTGCACGGGCAGCCGGCCCTCGACCCGATGGTCAGAGATCGGCTCGCCGGGCTGTTTCCGGCCGCCACCTCCTTCTCGCCCAAGGAGGGGTCGCCACCGCACTTCAAGGCCTACATTGGCGACGGGGACGAGCGCACGCTCCTAGGCTACGCGTTCTACACCACCGACCTCGAACCCCTTGAGCGGGGATACGATGGCCCGATACAGATCCTTGTCGGCGTCGACGTGAATGCGGCGATCACGGGTGTCCTGGTCGTCCGGCACCAGGAGCCCTACGGCTCCTTCTCCGTGGACACCCCAGAGTTCGCGGCCCAGTTCGTGCGGAAGAGCATCCGCGACCGCTTTCGCGTCGGAGCGGACATCGATGCGGTCGCCACGGCGACGATCTCGATGCGATCGGCATCACGCGCCATTCGCAACGGCTCTCGTCGTATCGCCAAGCGGTTCCTGGTTCCCGGCGACCCGAAATAATGCGCCGCCTCTGGATGCCGCTCCTCGTCCTGCTGCTGGTGTGGGCGGGCCCGGCGGACCCGGCACTCGCCAGAGCCCAGCCGCCCACCAACGACTCGGCCGAGCCACCGGCCGGCGACGTTACAAAGGGACTTGACGACGACGAGGAGGACCTGTGGGATTTCGACGACGAGGAGGAGGACGTCGAGACCTGGGGCACCTTGCTTCGAAGTCAGGCGCCAGATCTGGCGCTCTTCACCATGTTCGCCACGCTCACTCTGGTCAGCTTTTTCCGAAAGAGTGTCTGGCTGAAATATGTCACCTTCGTCGCGGCCATCGGGTACATGGGCTTCGCAAAGAGCCAACTGATCTCGGTGGTCAACATCTATGGCGCGATGACCGGCAACATGCCGGTGTTCCGCTACAGCCTCGCCTGGTATCTCTTCGCTGGGTTCACCGTGGTCTCGACCGTCCTGTGGGGTCGACTCTACTGCGGACGCGTCTGCGCGTATGGCGCCCTCACCCAGCTCCTCGACCGTTTCGTGCCGGCCCGGCTGCGCATCGAGGTCCCGACCTGGCTTGAGCAACGGGCCGCGTGGATCAAGTACGGCCTGCTGGGGACGACGCTTCTGTACTTCCTGGTCACCGCCAACATCACGGCCTATCGCTACGTCGAACCGTTCTGGCTGTTCACCCGGCGCGGTTCGACCGGGTTGTGGATCGGGCTCGCGGTCCTGCTGGTCGCCACTGTCTTCGTGCGAAACCTGTACTGCCGGTTCCTCTGCCCGGTCGGCGCGGCGCTTGGTCTGCTCTCGAAGCTGACCGTCTTCAAGATCAAACGCTGGTCAGCGTGCGACACCTGCAAACTCTGCGAGAAGACCTGCGAGTGGGGCGCCATTCGCGGGCCGGAGATCGTCCTCACCGAATGCGTCCGGTGTGACGACTGCGAGCGGCTGTACTACGACACGTCGCGATGTCCCCACTGGCTGATTCTGGCGCGGGCCAAGCTGCGCGGGACATGGTCGGCCGCCAAGACCGCTGTCACCGGCTGACCGCCGCCACGATCCGCCATCTCCGGGGGCGGCTCACCGGCACCTCACCGGTATACTGCCTCCGCGTGGCAACCGAGGCTTCCTCATCTGC
>CALBET010000081.1 GCA_937888665.1 uncultured Acidobacteriota bacterium | reverse complement strand
CCCCCGTCGCGACCCACATCGTCGATTGCCGGGCGTGCGTCCGTCGTTTGCCCATCGCCATGCCCGAGAGTGTAGTACGCGGGATCGATCGTGTCGATCCCTATAACGAAGGACTTTCACCACGGGCTGCTAGCACCGATGAGGCTCGCTAGGCGGCGGGAGTCGAACCTAATCAACCCAATTGCTCTAACAGGTTGATGGCGTGCGACTTATCGGTCTAACTCGTCTGGCGACCGCCGCTTATCCATCGATCTGAGTCTCCGCGAGTCCCCTGCCGTCCCCTGACATCGACCTCAGTCGTGGAGACATTGTGGAGACGGGGGGCAACAGAGTCCCTATCATCCTGCTGTATGCGAACCTCGTGTGCCGGAAAGCGCCTTCTGCGGTCAGCAAAGCGACGTGGACAGGCGCTCCGACCCGACCCGCTGACCTGCTGTTACGGTATGCGTCCAGGCGAGCTCTGGCTCGCGAAAAGTCAACCTCGTCGTCCGTTTCGTAACGGTCGGTCCGACGGCTTCCATCGGTTTTGGGTATACGAATGGGCATATTCAGTGACTCGCGGTAAGTCAACGCGGCAGATTCAGGCGTCGCGCATCATGCCCCTGCATCATGCCCCTCGTCTTTCCGAATTTCCTCGGAGCCAGCAACGCTCTGTAGAGCGATGAACCGGTGATGCAAGGTCAAAAGCACCTCCGCATCCAGAGCCGCGTACCGCAGCTGCTCTGGATCGAGCGGACGCCGGCTCCAGTTGGATGTCTGTTGGCTCTTGTCGAGGGAAGTGCCGAGCTCGCGTTCGCAGACGGTGGCAAGGCTATGGCCACCCAGGGCTTCGGGGCCGCGGATCCGTTTTGATTCCACCATCGTGTCGAACACGCCGTCGAGGGCGAGGCCGACGGCCGCGAGCACTCGCTGTTCGAAGCGAGCGTTGTGGATGACCTTGATGGGCTGCGTGCCTGCGAAGACGGGATCCAGCGGCGAGAGGTCGGCGACGGCGAAGGGGTCGATGAGGTACGTGTGGTCAGGGGTTGCGACCTGCACCAGGCAGAGGGTCCCGAAGTCGAGGGTGGTCTCGACATCCAGGGCCAGGACCTCGAAGCGCTGCAGTTCCTGGCAGAGGCTGCGCAGAGCCCCCGGCGTATCGATCCAGTGGATCTGGTTGCGGGGCGTGAGGACTTCGGTGACCGCGGTGAGTGGCAGATCTAACGTTGCCGGCATCCGGTCCTCGGCCTCGACGAGCCGCAGGCCCTGAGGGCGCTCGATCGCTCGCCGACCGTTGACCTTCACGTTCCCGAGGAACCGGAGCGTTGCCGGCAAGTCGAGGAGGCGCTCGGCAAGCAAGCGGTCTTCTGCATCCTCGGGCAGGCACGGTTGGAACTTGCTGATCATGCCGCGGACCATGCTGTGTGCGGCGTCTGCTGCGACACGTTCCCAGTGCAGGCCAGCGAGCTTTCGGACCGCCTCACCGGCGGCAACAAAGCCGATATCCTTGGACCGCACCGATAGGTTGCCTGAGACCCATTTCTTGCCGGTCTCCTTTTCGAGGCCGGCGGCCAGGAGACGATTGACCGCGCCGCCCGCGAAGGTGTGCCACTGAATGCCGTCGACAGTGTCTTCAAGCGGGGCGCTTCCCGGCTCGAGAACCCCCAAGTAGCCTTCTCGCAGGGACTTCAGCTCGAGGGCCGCCGATCGGGTGAGCCACTTGGCCTCGTCGTCCTCGCGCACGAGTACGTCCAGCATGGCCTGGCAGAGGGCCTCCGCGAGAACACCGGGTTGCCCGAGCCAGGTGGGCACGCGTCCGCGGTCGGCGGGGCGAACGCGAAGGACTCCCTTGCCCCATTCGACCTGGACGACCTCCCATGCGCGTCCAGAAAGTCGGAAGCACAATGGACCCTCGTTGCGGTCATGCATCGACACGAACAAGGCCTGGACGTAACCGACGTCGTCCTTGCCATGCACCACGCGCATGACCGGCGGCGCGGTGAACACGGCGTAGAGCTCGAAGAAGTTCTTCCGGCCGTAGAGGCGCTCGCCCTTCTGGCCGAGGGACAGCATGCCGTCGGCCTCGTAGAGGATCTCTCTTTCGACCATGGTGTCGACGAGCTCGTGGAACCGCTCGTCACGCACGCTCGAAAACGGGTACGCGGCATGAACCCACGGCAGCAGACGGTGCCGGGAGATCCCGCCTTCCTGCAGCACCAGAGCCATCACCTGGT
>CALBET010000080.1 GCA_937888665.1 uncultured Acidobacteriota bacterium | reverse complement strand
TCGCCGGTGTCGACGTGACCGTGTTGTGGCGGTCGTCGGGCGATCGGCTGGTGGCCCTGGTGGCGGGGCGTCGTTTCCAGCAGCGGGAGCGGCTCGAGGGGCCGCTCTCGGCCGTGGATGCCCGTGGACTCCGAGTGGCGCTGACTGGCGCCGAGGGCCAGGGCGTGCTTGGCACCGTCCCAGCCGACGCCTCGGCGACCGAGCCTCGCTCCGCCGCGGTCACGCAGCTTCCGTGGAATGTCTTCGTCAGCAGCACTGACGCGGGTGGCGACCTCGACGCGCTCGCCACCCGCCGCCGGCTACTCTTCGCCGGTCTGGCGCTGCTCGTCGGCCTGGTGCTCGCTGGTGGGTATGTCATCGTGCGCGCGGTCTCGCGAGAGCTTGCCGTGGCCCGGCTACAGACCGATTTCGTCTCGGCCGTGTCGCATGAATTTCGCACACCCCTCACCTCGCTGCGTCAGTTCACGGACCTGCTCAACGAGGATCCGGACCAGCCGGCCGCCAAACGTCGGACGTTCTATCAGGCCCAGGCACGCGCCACCGACCGGCTGCGGCGCCTCGTCGAGTCACTGCTCGACTTCGGTCGGATGGAGGCCGGTGCGCGCCCGTACCGGCTCGAACGCCGCGCTACCGCGCCACTCGTACGCGGCATCGTGGACGACTTTCGACGAGAGGTGGCCCCGGACGTGGGCACCGTCGAGGTGTCGATCGCCGACGACTGTGGCGCCGTCGATGTGGACCCTGAGGCGTTTGCGCGAGCCTTGTGGAATCTGCTCGACAACGCCGTCAAGTATTCAGGTGCGAGTCCAACCGTGTTCGTGAAGGTGGACGTCGGAGATGGCGCTGTCGCCATCAGCGTTCGCGACCGGGGCGTCGGTGTCCCGCGTCGCGAGCAGGACGAGATCTTCACGAAGTTCGTGCGCGGCGCGGCGAGTCACACCCACGGCATCAAGGGGACCGGCATTGGCCTGGCGATGGTGCGACACATTGTCGAGGCGCACGGGGGCACCGTGTCGGTCGAGAGCGTGTCTGGCGACGGGAGCACGTTCACGATCGCGCTGCCGGCCGTCGCCGACTCGCAGGCGGTCGCGGACGGCCTGCCGCCGCCGCGAGCGCTGAAAGACGGGGACCATCCACGATGGCTCGCATCCTGATTGTCGAGGACGAACCGGATATCGCGCTCGGTCTCGAGGAAGACCTCACGCGGCACGGCTACGAGGTGGCGGTCGCGCGCGATGGAGACGCGGCGGTCCGCCAGGGCCGTGATCAGGCGTGGGACGTCATCCTGCTCGACGTCATGCTGCCGTACCGCGACGGGTTCGAGGTCTGTCGCGAGCTGCGGCGCGGCCGAGTCACCACACCCATCATCATGCTGACGGCGAAGACGCAAGAGGCGGAGAAGATTCTCGGACTCGAGCTCGGCGCCGACGACTACGTGACGAAGCCGTTCAGCAACAACGAGTTGCGCGCGCGGATCACCGCCGTGCGGCGCCGGTTCACGCAAGATGAGGCCGGGGTGTTCCGCTTCGGCGACTGCGAGGTCGACTTCGACCGGGCCGAGATCAGGCGCGGCGGCCAGCCCGTGGACACCACCGCGCTCGAGCTCCGTCTGCTTGGCACGCTGATTCGTTGCCGGGGCCGCGTCCTCACCCGCCAGCAACTGATCCAGCAAGCGTGGGGACCGGACACCTACATCGGGGACCGCGTCGTGGACACGCACATTCTCCATTTACGCAAGAAGATCGAGCCCGTGCCGGCGCGGCCGCAGTTCTTGCAGAGCGTGCGCGGCATCGGCTATCGGTTCGACGGCTGACAACTCGACCCGCTGTGGCGCAGGCCTTCAGGTCTGCGGGGCAAGGCTGAAGCCTTGCCCCACGACGAGTGAAAACTCGACAGCTTCTCGACAGAAGCGCGGCGGGCGCTCGATGCGCGAGTTCTAGAGTGAAAGGCGAAGGAGACATCGCCATGAGAGAGACTACCCGGACAGTGCCCACGTTGCTGGCCGCCGTGCTGCTGCTGGCTGTCGGCCTCGCCGCGCAAACGACCGGTTCCGCGCAGGCGCTGCTTCGCACCGCCATGGACACGGCCGTCGTCGACGGCGATCTGAGCGCCGCCATCACGCAGTATCAGGCGATTGTGGAGACGTTTACGGCCGACCGTGCGGTCGTGGCCACCGCTCTCGTGCAGATGGGTGGTCTGTACGAGAAGCTCGGGACCGCCGAGGCAGATGCGACCTACGAGCGAGTCGTACGCGAATACGCGGACCAGCGAGAGCAGGTGACCACGGCACAAGCGAAGCTCGCGGCCATGCGTCTGGTCGTCGAGCCAACGCCACTGTCGGCCGCCATGACGGTTCGCGAGTTGATGCGCAGTGGCGAGGAACAGCCCGGCGAGACCCAGGCAGTGCCTACCACTGCGCCCGCCGTGAGCGCCGATGGGCAGCTTCTGGTGTACACCGACTGGAGCACGGGCGACCTGGCGAAGTTGAACCTGGCCACTGGGGAAGTTCACCGCTTCTTCGACACCGACTGGGACGGCGACTCGTTTTTTGAGCTGCCTATCTTCTCGCCAGACGAAGAGCGTGTGGCATTCCTGCGGTTCGCCAACCGCGACGACGCAGGGGGCACCCGGATCGAGGTCAGCGATCTTGGCGGGCAGAACCGAGAGGTTGTCTACGACTTCAAAGAGACGGCGAGCGGAACAACCTACGACTGGAGTCCGGATGGCACCACCATCCTCCTGGCGGCGGATGCCCCGGACAACACAAAATTCTTGGGCACGGTGGACATCGAACACAAGAGGCTGCGGAGGCTGCTCACATTGGACTGGCAAGCCCCCCAGCGGGCTCAATACTCGCCGGATGGCCGGTTCATCGCGTACGACTCCACCAAGGACGGCGACAGCAAGATCTATCTCATCAGCCCGGACGGGTCGCAAGAGCGGGTGCTGGTCGAATCTTCGGGAAACAACGATTCCCCGACGTGGACACGCGATGGACGGTTTCTGCTCTTCCGCAGCGACCGGTCCGGGAAATGGGATCTGTACGCCCTCCCCATGCAGGATGGCCAGGCCGCCGGACCGGCCACCGTCATCATGTCACTGGGAGAAATCACACTGCTTCGCGGCATCACCAGCGAGGATCAGCTCTTCTACAGCGATCTGGTAGACGGTCGGGACATCGCGATCGCGAGGCGGATCGATGAGCCAACTGCAACTGCATCGGCCAGGCTCCTTCCCAAGGCTGGGACGACCGAAGTTCAGGAACCGAACTTTTCCCCCGACGGCCAACGCCTGGCATACCTGGCCAGTCCCCCGGGTGCGACTCGGACCGTACGGGTCACCGACCTGCAGGGGACGGTCCTCAGAGAGATCCCCCTGGACGGCGTTACGACCGCGGTTGATCAGCCACGGTTTTCTCCGGACGGACGGCGGCTGGCGTTCCGGGTGTATCGCAGGGGCGGGCCCACGATCGTGGTGGCCTCGGTAGACGCGGAGACGGTGCTCAAGACGTTCTTTCCCTACGAAGATGGGTACGCACGGATTCTTGGCTGGACTGCAGACGGCCACAACCTGGTCGCCTACGTTCGCGGCACGGGCGCCGTTTCGATCGATACGATCAACGTCGAGAGGGAGGGGGTCATCGACTCGATCTCGCTGAGCCCGGACGTGGGTGGTTACCCCAGCTTGTCGCCTTCCGGAGAACAGCTTCTGCTCGAGCAGGGGGGGCGAATCGTCCTGCGCTCCTTGACAGACGGGCGTGAGAGGCAACTGGCTGTCGGCCGGCGGTTTGTCTGGGATTTTGCCTCCCGGCGCGTGCTTTTCCGAAAGATCGCCGAGGGGCCATGCTGCGAGAATAGCCCTCCGCTTTACTCTGTCTCGCTCGACACAGGAGAGGAAACCGTCCTGGTAGACGACATGAAAGACTTCAGGCTTGCCGCGGTGAGTCCAGACGGGAAGTACTGGGCCCTTCAGAATGACAACGATGATCGAGATCATCGCATGATGGTCTTGGAGAACTTCCTGCCGGAAAGCCCAGCGCCAGTCGTCGGTCAAGCGAACAGCCGTTAAGGGTCGGCCATGCGTTGGAGTAAGCCATGCGCGTAATCATGCTGCTGCTGGCGCTGCAGATCCCGCTGGGCCTCGACCGCACGACCGTTACGTCTGGGGCGAGCCTCCGCCTGTTTCGCGGCCGTGCGAACTGCACTGCTTGTCATGTGGGTCCCAATCTGACGGATGAAGAGTTTCACAACACCGGGGTGTTCTGGGGACAGGAGCCGTATGACGCGGGCCGCGTCGTGGTCACCGGCGTGCCTGAAGACACGGGTAAGTTCAAGACGCCCACGCTGCGAGAAATCGGGCGCACCGCGCCCTACATGCACGATGGCAGCATCGCGACGCTTGAGGAGGTCGTTGATTTCTACGACCGGGGCGGAAACGAGAATCCCTTTCGGGACCGGGATCTGCGCCCGCTGAAACTGACCACGAACGAGAAGACGGCCCTGGTGGTCTTCCTCCGTTCGTTGACGGGCACAGTGACGGACGGTCGCTAGCAGCCAGTGTCGCCGAGAATGTCCCACCAGCCTCGGAGTCCAGGCGGTACGCGCACGTCGACTAGACGTCGACTTCGTCCGACTCGGCCAAGACCTGATCGAGGAGAGCCAGCAGGTGCATGTCGCCGGCGGTCCGCCGGACGGTCACGACCTCGTCCGGTGTCGCGCCCGCCAAGATCCAGCGGAGGTCACGCCGGCTACGATGGCTGCCATGCTGAATCCAGACGAGCTTGGACAACGCGGCGTCGGTTCGAGCCGCGAGAGGCAGGGTGACTCCGGCGAACACCTCGGTCAGCACCGACCGGTCGAGTTCACCCGGGATCAGGCAGCGCACATACAAATCGAGCTTGATGACACGCTCGACGTCGAGCAGCTGCACCATGCGCCCGGCCGCAATTCCGCGGCGTGCGAGCTCGGGGCTGAAGTGGAACCCCGCACCCGACAGCGCCCTCAGGAAGTCGTCGCGGACCGCCACAACCCGCTCGCGGTCCAGGACCAGGTCAACATCCTGTGTCATGCGAGGCTCCCCGTAGACGACCGAGGTAAAACCTCCCGTCAGATGGAAGCGGATCCGGAACCGATCAAGCACGCCGACCAGTTTGGCCAGCGTCGGCTGGAAGCCGTCAACGGGAAGCACGATGGCGCAACTCGTCAATCAACTGCCGGGCCCTCTGGTCCGAGGCATACTGCCGGAGCGCCACTTCCCATTTGACCTGCTCCTCCGACAGAGACCCGCGAGCCGCAACCACCGACCGAGCCAGAGAGGCACGCGACCAGGCGAAGAGTTCTTCCGCCCGGCGGACCCGCTCCAGCGCGGTCATCCCATCGATTCTCGAGCGATACTCGTCGGCGACGTTCATTGGGAGCACCGCATGCTCATGTCCAGATGGTTATCTCATGGGACCAGGGTTACTGGTATGTATCAGCAAAATTATCGCATACGGCCTGTGTCAACTACGAACGGCCGCCTGATCAACAGCGAGTGGCGCAAGCACCCGAGGATGTGTTCGTGCAATGGCAGAGAGAGGCATCCGGTCCGTCTCGGGACAACGGAGTAAACGCTTACGGTATATTACGCGTCGGGCTGCTGTCCTACACGGCGAAGGAGACGGTGGAGAAGAGCACGTACCCGGTCACGGTGCTCTACGTGCCAGACCTCGACCCGGTGGCCACGCGCTTCAACGACGCGAAGTACCCGATCCGGTTGTTGTCTGGACCGACCTCTGGAGCACGGATCGCGATGGCCACCGACCCCAGCGGCAATACCGTGGAGGTCGTGGAACGCCCGGGCGCGGCGGCCGTGGGGGGCGCCAAGCTCATCGTCGACGACCGCGCAAAGGCGGAAGCGTTTTTGTTCGGGTCTTTGATGCGACGCCGGCACGGCGATACCAGACAGAGACCTATGACGAAGTGATCATGGAGTTTGGCGGCGGCATGTTCGTCGCCCTGTTCGAGCCGAAAGGCGAGCCGCGGCGCCCCAAGAGTGAGCATCCTGCCGTCGCCATTTACACCAGGGACATCGACGGGGTCTTCGCGCGCGTGAAGGCCGAAGGGCACGGCTACACGGAACGGGGACGGATCGTCTTCGCTCAGGATCCAGCCGCCAACGTGGTCGAAATCGTCCCGATGCCGACACAGTAGAGTTCAGCGTGAACGACCAGACGGTGTTCGCCGCGCCCTACACCGCGATGATGCCGTTTCGGCGCACCGACGGACCGCTCTTCGAGTATGCCTGCCACGAAGGCAACATCGGGCTCGCCGGTATCCTGAGCGGCGCGCGGAATCTCGAGAAACAGGGAGTGGAGCTGCGTCCGTAACGGTCGGGCACCCGATGGTCACGCCTGATGGAGCGCCATGTCGATGAGCTCGACGGCCGGTGTCGGGACGTCGTTGCGGTCGTCAGTGAGCACGCGCACGCGCGCTTCGCCCTCGCGAAGCATCCGGACGAACGCGGACACCAGGTCCGGATCGAACTCCGCGCCGGCCCGCTCCTTGAGGTATGCGGTCGTCTTGTCTGACGGCCAGGCGTCGCGATAGGGACGTCTCGTGCTGAGGGCGTCGTAGACATCGCACACGTGGACGAGCCGGCTCGCCAGCGTACACTTCCGGTTGTAGTGCATCGCCGGGTAGCCGCCGCCGTCGAGCATGACGTGGTGCTCGTAGGCCACGGTGGCCGCCAGGTCCAATTCGTCCTCGCTCTCAAGGATGATCCGCGCGCCGTCGACTGGATGCTCCTGCATGATCGTGCGCTCGCGCGCCGTCAGCCTCCCCGGCTTGGTCAGGATGTCGAGCGGGATGCGGGTCTTGCCAATGTCGTGGAGCAGACCCGCCACGCCGATCTCTCGTGTGTCATCCGCGGAATAGCCGAGCGCCTCGGCCAGCCCAAGCGACAGCACCGACACGTTGAGGGAATG
>CALBET010000079.1 GCA_937888665.1 uncultured Acidobacteriota bacterium | reverse complement strand
CGCGAGGGGTCGAGTTCGAAACGTTTGATAATCCGATGCAAGTCTGAATCGGGTGTCTGCAGCAGCTGCTGAATGACGTGCACCAGCTCGACGTAGGGATTCCCGCGGAGCTTGCAGAACACCGTGGCCCCCTCTACCGCTTTGTAGGCGAGGGTATTCAGTTTGCCGAACAGGGTCGAACGATTAATCTCAGTCATGCGGGCACTCCGACGCGGTCGACGAAGGTCTCCGCATCCAGACACAGGTCATCGGCATCCGTCGTCGCAGGCCGCCGGCCCAACCAGGTGGTCCACCCCAGTCGTCCGGTCGCGCCCAATCGCAGTGACGGTACTTCCTCTGTTTCGAGCAGTAAGCGCACATCCCAGTCGAGCTCGAAAGACAGGTACCACCTCACCCAATCGACGAGTTTTCTCAGCAGCCCGTCGGCCGCGCGAGGCTCGTCCGTGTCGGAGGTCCGTTGGCCAATGCGGCGCGCCGACGGGTGGGGCAGGAAGAGCTCGTACTGCTTCAGGCTCAGCGGGCCAAGCCTGATACGGAACTTGTGCTGCCGATCCCAGACCCGCGCACCCAGGACGGTGCCGGTCCCCAGCGTCGCGCCGTCCCGGGCGAGCGCCGTACGCTCGTCACGACCAAGACGCATCCAATGACCGACATACTGCTCTATCTCGACCGGGACGCGAAAGAAATGTTGCAGCACGGCGGCCAAGCCGTCAGCATTGCGCACCTGGCGAATCAGGGTGCCCGCGTGGAAGAACTTGGCCTCGTCCGGCACCGTGTCGCGGTTGCGCAGCGACGCCGGGGCTACGCCGAGGAACGAACCGACATAGGTCGCGAAGTGGTCGGACGCCGGGCGATCCCGATTGACATGGGGCTTGCCTTGCGCCCACGCACGATAGAAGAACGTCAGGAAACGATGATTGAAGAGGTCGAGGAACCGCACGAGCGTGGGGTCGTTCGCGTGGAGCAGCCGGTCGCGCGCATACTCGGTGATGTGAATCGGCAGCGGCCCGTTCGGGCCAAGTAAACCGAAGAGCCTCACCCGAAGTCGTGGCACCTCGCCGGCGGGCATCTCGAATGCCGACAATGCCGCGGGCGCGAACGAGAGGTCAGGGTCCTGGCCAAACCGCACGGGCTCGTCGCTCGGCCGACGCGCGCATCCCCAGCGTGGCTGATCGCGGTAGATACACTCCAGCCGCCGGAGCGTCTGGTAAAAGTCGTAGCGGTAGGGCTGTGCCTCCAACGCCGCCAAGAACGCTACAGCGTCGGTCTCACGCCCCATTGTGGCACCCATCGACTGATTTCGCCCCGGCTCTGCGACCGCATGACCGTCTCTGTGAACGAGTTGATCGATACGTGACGCGCGAAGTATCGATCCAGC
>CALBET010000078.1 GCA_937888665.1 uncultured Acidobacteriota bacterium | reverse complement strand
GATTTGGTGCGAGTGCAATCCCAGTTTCATGTGATGTTGCTGGTGGATTCCATCCTGGACATGCGGCCCTGTGACCTCACGATTGCGAACGCGGCCTTCAAGGAGATTCACTGCTCGGCAATCGAGATGGTGGATTCAACCCCTGACAGGGGTTGGACGTACAAGGCGATCTGCATCGCCCAGCCGAACACCGAGTTGCTGAGTTCGTGCGAACCCGGTCTGGAGTTCGTAGACTGGATAAAGGTGTCTGGCACGAGCAAAGCGGGAAGAGCGTTCGCGGCCAGCGATCTCGCGCGGTTCTCGGTGTCCCAGGACGTCTCGTGAAGAGAGAGTCACTGAGCGAGCAATAGTCCATTGCGAGATCGAACATGAAGGCCCGATCAAATCCGCATCGAATCATCGAAATATGGTGACTTGCGGTACAGGTGAGCGAGTGATCCGAGCGGTGCGCTGTCCCTACGGTCTTCCTCCGAGCCGCCAACGATCGGACTTCTAGAGCCAACGCGAGCCAGGTTCTCCAACCGCAAGAGAAACCAAGACAGAAGGACTTGCTAGGAAATTCGAGGGGGTGGTCGAGAGGCGGGTCTCCGATTGGCAAACCGCCCGTGCTGGCTACTTTCTCTATCACGCGGCGCGGCGGTAGTCATGATGAAGCCCGGCGTTGGTGCATGAATCGGATCTGGGCCGCAACGGTCCCAACCCAGAGGCCCGTCACCGGCCGATGCCGTACGACGCGGGTCGGCCAAGCGCGGTCATCTGATTGAGGACGTTGCACGCGAGGACGGCCTCACTCCCCTGCCCGGCTGGGCTCCGGGCTCGAAGGCCATCGCCGATGATCGACTTGTATCGGAAGAACGCGTTCTCCACCCGCGCCTGACGATGGTAACCGGACGTCTTCTTCCAGTGGCGCCGTCCACGCTGCTTCACTGACGTGACCGTCCGATCCCGTGCCCGGCCGAGACGAGTGAGACGGCCTCGTCGACCCGGTTCGCGGGTCGAGGTGCGTGTCGCCGGCCTTGCCACAACCCAGATTCCGGGCCCGGCGCCTCCGTCGAGGGTGTAGTACGATCCGCGTTCGGATTCAGGGCGCGGGCCAGGTGGGTCGTGCCGAGCTGGAGCGAAGCCATGCGTATCGCGATCGGGTCGGACCATGCCGGGTTTCATCTCAAGGAGAGCCTGCTGGGCGTGCTGCGGGACGGCGGGCACGAGGTGGTCGACGTCGGGACCGATAGTGATCAAGCCGTCGACTACCCGGACTTCACCGAGGCGGTCGCCGTCGCGGTGCGCCGACACGAGGTCGATCGCGGCGTGATGATTTGCGGCAGTGGTGACGGCGCGAGCGTGGCCGCCAACAAGGTGCAGGGTATACGGGCCGCGGTCTGTCACGACACCTACTCCGCCCATCAGGGGGTCGAGCACGACGACATGAACGTGCTCGTGCTGGGGGCCCGTATCGTCGGGGCGTCGCTGGCCACCGAGCTGGTCAACGCGTTCCTGAGCGCGACGTTTTCTGGCGACGAACGACATCTCCGCCGTATGGCCAAGGTCGCGCGGCTGGAGGCGCGGGACTGGTCTGACACGACGGGTGGTGCCCGCTGACCGCCGAGCCGGACCGCTGGCGGCTCGGGCCCACGCTCGATGCCGCGCTCGAGGCCGAGACACGCGTGTGGGACCACGACGGCGGGATGCGCCGGCTCTGGGACAGGGACGCCAGTCTGTGGACCGGGGCTGACGAGGCGCGGTGGCTGGGATGGCTGGATCTCGTCGACACCCCGCCCGATCTGGACGGCCTCGCGGCGCTGTCACGGCAGCTCGGTGATGACGGCATCTCCGATCTCCTGCTGCTCGGGATGGGAGGGTCCAGTCTTGCGCCCGAGGTGCTGAGCCGGGTGCTGGTGGCGGCCGACGGCTCGCCGACCTTGCGCGTGCTCGATTCGACGGATCCTGCGCAGGTCCGTCGGGTCGAGACAGGACTGGACCTGTCTCG
>CALBET010000077.1 GCA_937888665.1 uncultured Acidobacteriota bacterium | reverse complement strand
CATCCGAAGGGGCCAGCAGTGTGGCATACCGCGCACTAGTGGATGTTCCCGAAGGGACGTGACACCGCCTCGGCCGGACCTTCGTCGAAGACGGCAATACCGGTGGCGCTGTCTACTGGTCTGTGTCGTTGGAGTGCAGTTCGCCTTCCCCGCGAGTGCGAGCGCCCACCCTGGCCGGACGGCATCTGATGGCTGCCACTACTGCTGGACGAACTGCGACTACTGGAACCAAGTCTATGGCCAACGGCACTGCCACGCTGCCCAGCATTCCAACGTGCCTGCAGAGGGGCAGCTCCCCGGCCGCAGAGCCCGTTCAAACGTCAACCGCGCGACCGCCGTTGGAGCAGTCCTAGCAGCCGGCGTCGCCGTCGTGGCAGGGTTTGTGCTGATTTCCAACGAAGTCGTGGTCGGTGCCGGGCTTCGACTGACACCGCCGAACGACATCGGCGACGGCTCGGCGTTGACTGAATACCACCTACTGCTTCGGAAAGACTTCGGGTTCGGGGGGTATCTTGAGTACGGTGCCGTCTGGGGGGAGCGAATTCACACCTACTCCGACCCTTGGTCTGGCGGCGCTTCTCAGTGGTCGGCCACGCAGGTTGCGTTGCACCTCGGCTATGGCCACAACCTCGTGCAGTTGGCGAATTGGCTCAACGTTATCGCGGGGGCTGAGGCACGACTCGGCACCGGGCGGTCCGACGACTATGGGCTGAGTCTGGGACTCTCCGGCTGGGCGCGTCGACGTGTTCATCTAGACATCCGAGTGCTCGCAACTCCCGCCGATGTTCGAGCGGTTGTGTCTTTTGGCATCGTGTTTCGACGGCGCTCGTATTGGCTTCGTTCGACGGTACCGCGGCGAGGTACGGGGCGGACTTCGAGAAGGTCGTATTCTCGGTAGCCTTGCCGGCGGGCGCGTCGTGTGTCCGCCCACGCCAACGCCAACAGCGTTCACCACGTTGCCTGCGTCGGCCGTGCCATCTCGGCTTCGTAGACACCGTAGCGGCTAGGGGGACAGCTCTTGCCATGAGCGGCATCAGGCCCGGCCCTGCACGTCGCGCATCGGCGATCTCGGCCTCGGCCACCCCCGCCGGGGCTGCAACACGGTTTTGGGGTCGGTGGGTCACTCACTGCAGGTCGAATGCAGCTCGCTGCACGTCTCGCGGATGTGGCGTCGACCGTGCGTTCACTGGCCACGACCTGACGTCGCTCCGAGTTGCTCCACCAGCCCTAGCAGCAGAACAATCGCGTCATCCCCGAGAGCGTCGAGGCCTCTGATCAAGCGCTGCTGCCTCTGGTCCCGAGACAGCGCTGGTGCACTGGCGATGGGGTCGGCGTCGGTAGCCATGCCCGCCAGTTCGCCGAGCGGTACGCCCAGGGCGTGTGCTATCCGCGCTGCCGTGTCTAGCCGCGGAACCTGGCCGCCGCGTTCGATCCTGCTGATCACAGTCGGCTCCGAGACGCCAGCGCGCTCCGCCAGCTCCCGCTGCGTCAGCCCCCTTGCCAGTCGGATTTGTCGCACCTGAGTGCCGATGGTTTCGCGGTCCATACCGCGACCGTAGCCCTTGACGTGAATGTCTAGGAGGACGTATGAGTCATTGCTGCAAATGTCTACCAAGGCGCGGTCATGCCACTCCAACAATCCGGGGGCAACCTTCGGGCGTTCACCCTCCGTCTACAGTACTGCCACAACCTGCTTCTCGTGGTTCTGTGCGGTGCCTTGGCCGGATGTCCGGCCGAGACGCCATCGGCAGATGAGTTCGCTAGCGCCACAGACGCCTCGACCGTCGACCAACCTAGCGGCGTCGCAGATGCCCCCGCGAGCGACGACACTGATCACGTCGTGAGTGATGGCGCGATCAGCCCGGACCAGGACACGCTGACCGACGGCGCCATTGGCACTGATGCGGCGGCAGACTCCGATGCCGGGGCGCCGCTGGATGCAGGCGGGGTCGATGATGCCGGAAACACCGCAGATGCCGGATTGGCACAAGACGCCGGCGGCGACACGAGCGGCCCAGAGTGCAAGTCGGCGACCGACTGCACAGAGAAGATACCGGCAGACCAGCTCGCGCCCTGCGAGATGGTTGCGTGCCTAGCAGGCCTCTGCGGCAAAACCGAGAAGAGCTCTGGAGCTTGCGACGACGGCGACGCCTGCACGACCGCCTCCACCTGCGTCGTGGGCACGTGTGCCGGAGGGCAGCCCGTCACGTGCGACGACCAGAATCCTTGCACGCAGGACACCTGCACCAGCCCCACAGGCTGTTCCGCGACTCACGTCTCGAATGGCGCCCCATGTAGCACAGCAGCGACTTGTGTCTCGGGCAAGTGCACCCCCACCGCGACAGCCGGCTACCAAATTGCCGGAGGCGGCCTAGCCGTGATCCCGCCCATTGTCTCTGCGTCTGGATACGCCATTCGCCGTGCCGGCCTCTTGCCGACGGCAAGTTTGTGTGCCGGCAACTTCTGCGTGACCGGAGGACTTCGACCATGATGTTGAACAAACGAACCATGGCTGCCGTCGCGCTGGCGGCCACGGCCGCTCTCGCCCTCGGCCTGAACTTCGCTGCCGCAGCCGGGGCGCCTGAAGTTGACCCACTTGTCTATCAGGGGCAGCTGCTCGACAAGAGCGGCGCTTTGGTCGCCACGAGCACGCCAGTCCAGGTAGCGCTGTTCAAGTCGGCGACGCCCGGGACCGGAGTGGCCGTGTGCCAGAGTCCGGTGACTAATACTGAGAAGGGCACTGGCCGATTCAGCGTCGCCCTTGGCTCAGCCTGCGTGAAGGCTGCGCATGAAAATTCGACGCTGTACGTGGAAGTGGTTGTGGGCGCAACGACCAAGACCATCCTGCCCAGAAGCAAGTTGGCTGCCGTGCCCTTCGCGCTCGAAGCCGACCACGCGAAAACCGCGTCGGGCGCCACCGGACAGCTGAAGTCTGAGATGGATGCGCTGAAGACCTCTGGTCTGGGCGTCTCCACAGCAGAACTGAACACAACCTCAGTCGGACCCAACTCCGCTGCGATCACGACGAAAGGCGGCACGCTCCACATTCACGCGAGCGTGCGCATGACTGGCACTGGAGAGACCGAAGTATACCTTAGAGTCGACGGAAAGACCGTCGCGACTGCGACGAACGTCAGCATGTTCACCGGCGTATCCACCACAGTTTCTGGGCTGAAAGCCGGCAGTCACCTCCTGGAGCTGAAGGGCAAGTCGTCCCAAAAGGCGCTGTACGGCAGCATCTTGTTGATCGAGGTTCCGTAGCAACCGGCGGCGGTGCCGCGTTCCCACCCGAGCGCGAGCGTGTACCGGTCCCGTGCGAGTCCGCCGACCTTGCCGCGCCGCACAGCGGGAGCGGCGCCGGCGCCGCGATGTTCAGTTCCGTCCTCGCCGCGAGAATGGCGGCCAACGGCCAGAAACCACTTGGTCGCGAAAAACGGCCGTATGATAATGACCTGGAACAGCGCGCGACCGCGCCGTCGCATGGCCAGCCACGACGCGGCAGGCGACGGCGGAATGACGTGGAACGGAATCAAAGCCCTGCGGCCAGCGCGTGTTCAGGAGGATTTCATGCCAGCCAAACTGACCCGCCCTACGATCAACAGGATCATCCGCCTCCGCGAGGACGAGGGGCTGCGCGCGGCGGACATTGTTTGTAAATTTGATTTGAGTCCGGGCACCGTGTCGAAGTACGTCAACGAGCATGAGGCCGACAGAGAGGTCTCTCTGTCTCCCGCTGCCCGGCTCAGCGAGGCGGACGTCGGTATCCTACAACAGCTTGTTGCGCGGGAGAGCCGAGTCGTCGGAGGATAGACCGCATGAAGCCGCTTTCACCCTGAGCCACCCTGGTGAGTTTAC
>CALBET010000076.1 GCA_937888665.1 uncultured Acidobacteriota bacterium | reverse complement strand
GGCACCGAACCCTACGCGCGAATGATGCCGCCGCCGCTCAGCGATCGACTGCGGTTGGTCTTCGTCGATCTCCGAGGGGGCGGACGATCGACCGGCAACCCGACCGACCTCAGCTTCGACCGGCTCGCCGCCGACCTCGAGGCGGTCCGCGCCGACCTGGGAGTGGATCGGATCGCCGTGCTGGGTCACTCGATCCTCGGTGTGCTGGCGATCGAGTACGGCCGGCGCTGTCCCGACCGCGTCTCGCACGTGATCGCGGTAGGCACGCCGCCCAGCGGCGACATGACGACGTTGGCCGCGCGGAGCGCGTCCTTCTTCGACGCAGACGCGACGGAGCCGCGCAAGCAGCGCCTTCGCGACAACCTGGCCGCGCTGCCGCCGGGCGCGTCCATGGGGCAGACCATGCTCGCGCAGACGCCGATGCGGTTCTACGACGCAGGTTTCGATGCGGCGCCGCTCTTTGCCGAGGCGGTCTCCAGACCGGAGCTGCTGATGCACATCATGGGGACCCTGACACCGGGCTGGCACATCGGCGTGCAGTCTAGCTCGCTGCAGCTGCCCCTCTTCCTCGCCCATGGTCGTTACGACTACACGGTGCCCCACGTGCTCTGGGACGGCATCGCAGCCACGCTGCCAAACGCGTCTCTCCGGATCTTCGACGAAAGCGGACACCAGCCGTTCTTCGAGGAGCCGCATCGTTTCGCCACGGCCGTATCGGAGTGGATGGCCGATCACGCAACAGGCTCCTCTGGACGGACCGGGAACGCCGGCTGACACCCACATTCGCGGCGTGCCCACAAACCCCGTCACCGCGATTGGTCAAGACTTGGCGACTAGTCAGGACTATCCGCCGGTGCAGTGCCCGCGGGGGGCATCAACGGTAGCCGAATACGGGCGGGAACATGACAACCACTAGTGCCGCCCATACGGAGTACACGGGGAGATAGGCGATCTGCCATCGCTCCAGGGCGGCAAACGAGCCCCGGCGACGCAAGAAGCACGCATAGAGCCACGCCGACCACGCCAGATTGACGAGCAGAATAAGATTCTCGCCAAGAGCCGCCACTCGGTTGGGAGTGACGCCAAACTCGGAGATGCGGCCTGCGATCGCCGCGAGCGCCACCCCATCGACCACGAGCGCGCTGACCACGAGCAGCAGTTGCAGGCCGTCAAAGAAGTCGGGCGGTGCCTGCGGGTCGCGCGCGGAGGCGGCGTAGAGCACCAGCCCAACGACCAGCGCCAGCAGCAGGTCGAAGGCGATAAGTACCTCCCGCTCCACGTTGATGGGGCTGCCTGTCCACGCCATCGTGGCCAGAAACGCCAGTAGCAGAACTGTGAACAGCGGCGTGAACAACCTGGTCAGCACCGGCGCCATGTTCTCGATGACACTTTGCTTCGCCTCCACCAACCAGGAGCCGATAATGACGGCCCCCATCGCCCCGCATGGGATCAGCCAGCCCGCTACGAACCAGTCAGCCTTCATGTTGATGGCGGCGAACATCATGAACGTAAAGCCGGTGAGGACGCCCCCGCCGAGCGCGATGAGCGCGTAGTAGATGGCCAGCTCGCCCGAGAACCGGACGAAGTTCATGCGCCCACCGTCGGCCAACCAGCGGCTTCCCACGTGCGCGAAGCCGACAGCCAGCCATAGGGCGATTGGCAGGTGCAGAATGGTCAGCACCTCAGTGTCACTGCCCTTGGGGAAGGGGAAGACGTTGGCGACAACAGCCCCGGCCGCGAAGGGCAGCACCAGCCACAGGGCCTTTACCACGTCCGACCCGCGCTTCCACAGGAAGTAGACGGTGAGCAGCGGGAAGACGAACAGGCTGGCGTTCCGGGCGTAGAACGGCGGCAGTTCGACATCGGGGCTAAGCCGAAGACCGAACAGCGCCGGCACCTTGATGGCCAACGCCGCGGCGACCGTAAGGCCGAGGACGACGAGCGTCTCGGTGTATGCGGTGTTCGCCGGCTGACCAGCGTCGGGGGCGATGACAAGCTGCTTCCACAGTCGCTCGGAATGCGCGCGTGCGAACTCGCGTGACAGCGCATCGAGGCCGCCCATGCGCTTCACCGCGACGAGGAAAGCTTCATCTCCTGACAGGCCGGCCTCGGTGAGCTCCACCAACTGGTCACGCAGATGCCCTTCGAGCTCCTCCACGTCGGGACCATTCACGGCCTGACGGCGGCGTAAGTATGCCCGCCACTGGGCGATTTGCTCCTCAAGCGGTTGATCGGCAAAGGTCGTCAGACTGTGCATGGTCGCATCCAGATCCCCCGCAGGGTACCGTCCACGGTCTTCCATTGCTCCCGATGGGCTGCCAGCTGCGCCCGGCCTTCTTTCGTGATCCGGTAGTACTTGCGCCTGCGGCCGTTCTCGGCCGCGGACCACTTGGCCGCGACATAACCTTGGCGCTCAAGCCGGTGCAGCACGGGATAGAGCATGCCGTCGGTCCACTGTAGATGCCCGCCTGACAACTGGGCCACTCGCTTGATGATGGCGTAGCCATAGCTGTCGCCTTCGGCAAGGATCGCGAGCACGAGCGGCGTGGCGGAAGCAGCAACCAGGTCCTTACTCATGTCCATACGTAGAAGTCTTATACATTGCTGTTCTATGTATGTCAATAGCCTGATGTCAATCGCCTCGATTGATGGAACATGAAGTTCAACCGCACGGTCGGGAGCACTCGCGTTGTGAACGGCGGGAGTGTGGGCATGCCTTTGGGATCCGGTGGCCCAGGTTGAGCGGGACGGCACACTATGAAGGGATGGGCCCCAGGCACGCCAGCGGAGCACTACCGTCTGGCGCTGACGAGCCGCGTCGGACCCGCAGAGCGGTCAACTGACACGAGCTCGATCCGCCTTTCACCATGATTCGTCCGCGACGGCGCCGAGACACCCCGCTGCGCCGGTCGGCGAGGTGAATGCCACGACACAAACGCTCATCGACGACGTAACCCCTGTCGGACGAGCGTGATGGCGCGGCGGTCACGGAGCTGACCACTGGCACGCTCCGGTGGCTCGCGGCTCTGGACGTCATCGTCGTCAGAGCGAGCGGCCGGCCCGGGAGAAAGCGCGATATCGCCGGGGGCCTGTCAACGAATTTCCTGCGACCCGGCCGACGGGGCAGTGCCGCGACGGCCGCCAATCACGGGGGCGAACTGGCCGGACCGGACGGGCCGCATTCTTGCAAGGTTCCTGGCCATCGGAGGACCGAACCGTGCAGGATGCCAACTCGGATGATTTGGGATTGCTGGGGCGCAGCGACGCGCTGGTCGCGCTGCGAGGCACCCTGCGGTGTGTCGCGGCCTCGCCATATCCCGTGTTGATCACGGGCGAGAGCGGTAGCGGGAAAGAACTCGTGGCCAGGGCGGTCCACCGACTGAGCCGTCGGGCGGCACGCCGTTTCGGGGCGGTGAACTGCGCGGCCCTGACCGATGAGCTGGTGGAAGCGGAACTCTTCGGCTACGCCAAAGGGGCGTTCACCGGCGCGGTCACCGAACGGGCGGGCCTGTTCGAGGCCGCGGATCGGGGCACGCTCTTCCTCGACGAAGTAGGAGAACTGTCCCAGCGAGCGCAGGCGAAACTGCTCCGGGTCCTGCAAGACGGCGAAATTCGCCGGGTGGGAGAAAACCAGCCGCGGCGCGTGGACGTGCGAGTCGTGGCGGCCACGAACCGTCCCCTGGACGACGCCGTCGTCACCGGTCAGTTCCGAGAAGACCTGCTCTATCGCCTCGATGTCCTGCGGATGGTCGTGCCGCCGCTCCGGGACCGAGGCGACGACGTGATGCTGCTGGCGGAGCACTTCTGGAGCCGGGCGCAGTCACTGACGGGGAGCCGCGCGGCGCCGGCCAAATCCACGCTGACCGCGCTCGCCCGCTATCACTGGCCCGGCAATGTTCGACAGTTGGAGAACGTCGTGGCGTCACTCGTCGTGCACGGGCCGCGCCACGGGGTGGTCGGCCCGTCGACGCTGCCGTCCACGTTCGGAGCGACCGAGCACGAGCTGCCGACACTGCAGGAAGCCCGCGCCTCGTTCGAGCGGCGGTTCGTCAGTGGGGCACTGGCCAGAGCCGGAGGCCGCCGCGGC
>CALBET010000075.1 GCA_937888665.1 uncultured Acidobacteriota bacterium | reverse complement strand
TTCGGCCGGGCTGGCCGCGAACTCGTGCCCGCCCTCGCCGCGGGTGGCGACGCTGTGCGGGCGGCCGTCGAGCAGATCGAGGCGGCCGGCATCATCAGCAACGAAGCCGCCGCGCAGTCCGAAGCGTTGCAGGACTCGATCGAGTTGCTGTCCCGCACCTTCGCGACGCTGACCCGCGATGTGCTGGTCCCGTTGATCCCGGTGTTCACCGCCGTTGCCAACGAGGCAAAGGCGATGCTTGCGCGTGCGCAGGAAACCGGCGCGCTACAGAAGATGGCCGCGGTGATCGTGGACCAGCTGCTCCCCGGCCTGTCGGGGATCGTCCGCATCGGCGGCCGGGTCGTGGAGGCGTTCATCCTCCAGTTCAAGACCATGAGCGCCTTTGCCGATGCCGCGACGCACACGGCGCTTGTGTTCGACGCGCTGATCAAGGGGCAGTTCGGCCGCGCGAAGGAGGAGGCGAAGAAGGTCGGCGGCGAGTTCGTGTCGCTGGCTGAGGACGTCATGGCGTTCGGCAACGCCTCCGACGCCGCGGCAGACGCGATCGACCGGGTGGTTGCCGCGGCTCAAGCGTCGGCGTCGAGTCCGATCGTGCTGGGCGACATCTCGATGCCGCGCGGCGGTGGGTCAGACGGCGACGCCGAAGAAGACCCGCCAGCGGTTGCGGCCTTCGCGAAGTCCACCGAGGCAGCAGAGGAGCACCTGGTCGCGGTCGAGGAGGTGTCGTCGCAGATCGATTCGATCGCCACGAGGATGCACAACGAGGAGTTGGAGCGGATCGCAGAGGCGAAGGCTGCACGGTCTGCCGCCCTGTCTGATTCTCTCGGCGCGGCGTCGTCCGTGTTCGGGTCGATCGGCTCCCTGGTTCAGTCCGTCGCGGACATCGACATCGCAGCCAGCGGCAAGACCAGCGCCGAGCGCCGGAAGGCCATGAAGGCAGCGTGGGAGGCACAGACCGCGCTCGCCATCGCGCAGGCTGCGATCAACATCCCGCTGTCAATCTCTCAGGCCGCGGCGGGTCCGTGGCCGGCTGCTATCGGGTTCATGGTCGCGGCGGGCGTGGCGTCTGCCGCTGGCCTCGCCGGGGTCATCGCGAAGGCAGCCGCGGGGCCGACGTTCCACAGCGGCGGCGTGGCGACTGCCGGCGACGTTGGCGGGCTCGGGCCTGACGAGTTCAGCGCGGTACTGCGACGGGGCGAAGGCGTGCTCACCCCTGCCGCGGTCCAGCAGGTCGGCGGCGCTGGTGGCGTCCAGGCACTCAACCGCGGAGAAGGCAGCAGCCCCGGCCCGATGCTGGTAGCGGTGCAGTTGAATAACCGGACGGTCGATCTCCAGCAGCGTGCGGCGCTGCGTCGGCCAGACTCCCCGATCTCGTCCGCGCTCCGCGCCTCCCAGCCGCGTAAACTCGGCCGGCACAACCCCTGGCTTGGAGGCTGACCCGTGGCTGACCGTAGCGCCGATCACTATCAAGCCCTGCTGTTGCACGATGGCCGCTTCTCTCTCGACAACCTCGCGGCGAAGGGTGCGACAGCCACTGATTCTTCGTACACGCAATCAGGCCCGCGCCCTGGCGTGCCGTCGCCGTCTGGCAACGAGTCCATGGAGCTGTCCGCGTCGGGCTCGCAGTCGGGCGACGGCGAACTCCTGTTGACGGTTCAGAGCGCAGGGCTGCCGGTGGCGGGCGGCGCGACCTTCGTTGTGCAGGACGTGGGAAACAAGGAGACGAGCAGTCAGCAGTACGGCCACGAGTCGTGGACGACAGTCACCGGGTACGAGTCCTTGCTGGAGAACACCGGCTCTCCGACCGTCAGCCAGATGACGCCGCACGCGATCACGCTCGCGGACGGCACGGTGCTGGCCGTGATTGAGAACATCGAGTCTGGCGTGGGCTCGCCCTTCCTCAACTTCCGCCAGTACGACCCCGCGTCGGGCTTCACCACGGTCACGCACTCGCACGATGGAGCCGACCAGCAGAGCGGGGCCGCGTTGGTGCAGTTGCCCGACGGGTCGATCCTCTGCTTCATCGTCGCAGTTGGCGACGACCAGATCGACGTGCTTCGCTCGACAGACGGCGGGACGACCTGGGCGACGGCAGCAGAGCGCGTGCTTGATTCGGCCGTGGCTGTCGCGGACATTCGGCGGATCGGGGCGGCGTACAGCAGCGGCCAGATCCTGATGATTATCAGCTACCACGACGGGGTGACGTTCACCGCCGCCCAGGCCGCATCCTTCGACCTGGGCGCGACGTTCGGAGTGATCGACCCAGACTTCCAGACGACGAGCCCGAGTAGTTACGAGCCGTCAAACGCTTCGGTGCTGGGCCTTCGCGGCGGCGGGTTCGTCGTCGCCTTCACGGACACCCGAAATAACCAGTTCCACAGAGTCACCCGCATAGGAGACGCGCGGGAGGTCGTCGCCCTCGTCGGCAGCATCGGCAACGGATACGTCGGCACCTACAGTTCGGCAGACAAGCCGTCCCTATCGGTATGGGAAGACGCGGACGGCGAGTTGTGGGCGCTCTGCCACGACACGTCCGCGACCTACGCCGACCTGACGCTGGCACGGTCCACCGACTACGGCGACACCTGGGAGGGGATCGACACGCCATCAGCGCGCCGCCCGCGGGTGTACTCCAGCGTCGGCGGGTCTGGCGCGACCGAAGCCTACGGGTACAGCGCAGCGAGGGCTGGAGGGCGTGTGCTCGTGTTCAGCAAGTTCCTGGGGACCGGCAACGGCTCGCAGAACAACTCGACCGTCTGTATCTACCTGGGCGGCTACTCCAGGCACACCGTCCCGGCATGGTCTGCCGCGGACCAGTTCGCCCCGACATCGTGGCTGTCCTGGGCTGATGGTTCGGTCGGCACGGCCGCGTCGCTATGGCTGCCCTTCACGGAGCCGACCAACCTCACAGGATGGACGACGACCACGAGCGGCACGGCCACCTACGCGGACACGTCGGCGTCAGGGAACATCGACACGACCGCAGGCACTCTGGTCTATCTACAGGACTGGGAGAACACGCACTCATCCCAGCTGTCAGAGTTCGCAGTCGCGGTCAACTCGGGCGGGTCCACCTCCGCGGACGACGTGTCGGTGGAGGTCGCCATCAGCGACGGCACGAGCGGGGGCGCAGGCGCCTACACCTACATCGTGTCGATCCGCATGAACGGCAGCGGCTGGCAGTTGTACGACGTCAACGCAGCGGCCAACGTCGGGGCCGCGGCAAGCAAGGCGCTGACGACAAAACTGCACTTCCGGGTCGCCCTGGACGACGGCGGCAACGTCCGAGTGTGGACCGCTGCGGACGGCTACCAGCGCAAGTGGGTGGAGGCGGTCAGTGCTGGCGGGCTCACGAACACCGCCGCGGCTCACGGAAACCGGCTGCGGTTCGGACACCGCGCGTCCTGCACGGCAAATACCGACTGGTACATGGTCGGCACGTCCCGGGTGGAGATCGGCAAGTACACAGCCAGCAGCGGCGACAGCGTAGCGGCAGGCTGGACAAACCCTGACGACCTGCGCGGGCGCGAGTTCCGCGCGCGGCCAGACCTGGTGATGGACGGGGTGCGGGTGTCTGCTGCCGGTGGCCCAGCGTGGAAGGGCGAGGCGTGGACCGTCGCCGCGGACTATGCCTTTCCTGTCGAGCACGCCCTTTCCGTGGAGTCGCCATCGCCGTCAGAGCCCTGGCGCTCGACCGCCGACAACGTGGAGGTCTTGCTGACGTTCGACCTTGAGCCCGATTTCAGCGTGAGCCGGTTCCTCTCGCAGAACCTGGGCGCGATGGTCTTCGGGTCGAATATCCGCGAGTTCGCGATCGAGACGGGGATCGCCGGGGTGTGGTCCACGCTGGCGACGGCTTACGCATATACCGACTTCGACGCGCTGGACTTCGTGCGAACGGGCCGCGTGGTGTCCGTCGATACGGGCAGCTCGCAGACCGGAGCGCGGTATCTGTTCCGGGCGGCACACGTCGGGGACACCTTCGACTTTGACGGCGGGACGACGCTCCGCAAGATCACGGCGAACAGCGGCGGGGCCTGGACCGACAGCACGACCGTTCGGCCCGAGGTCCAGTTTGGAGACGCGACCGGGGCAGAGGCCGCGAGCGGCACCGGGCGGATCTGGCGTCGAGACTTCGGCATCATCTACGCAGCGGCCCCCCTGACGACGCCGAACCAGTTTCGGATCCGCATCCCGGCGCACGTCACGGCAGACGGCTACTACCAGATCGGGGCCATGGTGATCGGCCCGCTTGTGCTGTTCGGCAAGCCCACTGACCGCGGGTTCGCGCGGGAGGTCAGGACCAACGTGGAGGTCTCGACCCGACGCGACGGCGTGCGACGGTCGCAGAAGATCGGCCCTGTGCGTCGGGCGATTGAGGTCGCGTGGACCGAGGGCTTCGATGACCTGTCCACCCTCCAGATTGACGACCCTGTGCCCGATTGGGTGGGGAACAACGCGCTACCCGTCGCGCCGCACAGGGGCACTACCGAGGACGTGATCGGCGTGGCTGAGGAGGTCGGCGGGGCCGACAACACGCTGGTCTATCTCGGCCGTGTGGACAAGCTCTCTGGCGCTTCGACGCAGCCGCTGACGATGCCGGGGTCTTACCTGTATGGGCGGATCGTGACAGACACCCTGCGCACCGAGCACATCACAGGCACGGAGTCTAAGGACGAGGCGCAGCGGCTGAACCGGGTGACGATCGAGGGCGAGGTATGAGCCTCGCCCCTGCCGACCTTCGCCGCGGCGAATGGGTCTACCTGATGGACCTGACGATCGGGAGCGTTGTCCACAGGTTCGCTGAACTGCCTGTGGAGGGTGTGCCGTTCGGGCCGCTGTCGGCTTCGGTGGACTACGTTGGCGGGCTGGACGTTGGCGGCGGAGTCGGCAGGGAGATCGATCTGTTTGAAGACGTGCCATCGTCCCGCAGTCTGAACGCGACGCTAGACGTGACTGCGCGCATGGACGTTCCTGCGATGGTGTTTGCGGGGCACACGTTTCTAGGAGCGGACGTGCGGGTGTACCTGCACCCGGTCGGCTCTACCAGCCGCGAAGCTGTCTTCGCGGGGACCGTGACAGCCTTTGAGTTCCAGACGAAGGATGACCCTGTTTCGCTGACCGCGAGCGCGGACATTGGCGAAGACGTTGGCACCGTCCACGGCAGCAATGACAAACTTTCGGCCATGGCCGCGGTCATCGACGAGGAGCAGCGATCGACGTGGCTCCCTGTCGTGTTCGGCGCTCCAGGCAACGGGTCGGCGTCCGCGACCCCGGAGCTGCACGCATACGGCGCTCCCGCGTTCGGCGTCGTAGCAGCGACGATCTACCAGGTCGCGATCTGTCCGCAGATGACCGCAGCCGGCGTCGCTGCTGACAATGTGTTCTTCTGGAACAAGACGAAGGACTACAGCGGCCTGATCGCCTGCTCCATGGAGACGACGCTGCGGGGCGATACTGCGACCTTCGCGACCGTGGCCGCGTTCGGGCCTCCAGAGTGGGAGACGGGCGACGAGATATGGATCGACTGGGCGGCGAGTTCGGGCGGGATCTTGCACCCTGACGGATCCACGATCCGCGGCGCTGGCGACGTCCTCTACTGGATGGCAAGCAGAGCGCAGGGTGTGGTCGTTGACTTGCCGCGGATCGCCTCGATCGCGCCGACGCTCAACCGGTTCAAGGTGGACGCCGCTGTGTGGGGCGCGGACGGGGAGCACGTAGGACCGCTCGCGTGGGTCAATGAGTACCTGCTGCCGATGCTGCCGGTGTCCGCAGTCATGGGGCCGGGCGGGCTCTACTACAGCGTCTGGGATCCTGACGCGACCGCCCACGACGCCGTTGCCACGCTCGACACAGGGGCGGGCGGCAACGCATACCGCATGTCAGACGTGGAGTCGTCAGACCTTTCCGACATCGCTAACGACATCGTGGTGCGGTACGGGTTCGACGCAAAGAGCGGCAAGCCCACGAAGGAGCGCAGGATCGTCGGAGACCCGTCCGTCATCATCTACTCGGGCACGAACACGCGGCGGGGGCTGTGGGCGTCCAGGTCCGCGCACAGGTTCGGCGGACGCCCTGGCAAGGCAGTAGACCTGCCTGCCGTGTGGGATGACGCAACCGCCGACATGGCCGCGTCATGGCTTGAAAGGCGGTGGTCCCTGCCTACCTACGCGGTCAGCTACGAGTGCCCGCCGAGCATGGCGTTCCTTCGCCCCGGCGACGTGGTGACGGTCACTGACCGCGGACTCGCCCTGTCCGGCCGAGTGGCGCTGGTGACGGTAGCGACCCCGGAGCGCTCAGGGTCGGTCAAGGTACGAGTTCGGATCTACGAGGGCGGCTGATCATTGTAGAGTACAACCATTCGGCGGGCAGGCCCGCGAGGAGTGAGAGATGGCATACGCAGGAACGGCGACGATCGCCAGCAAGGGCGCAGACGGCGGCCGCAACCACTGGGCTGTGACCATCGTGGAGACGGAGGCCGCGGCCGGCTCGGAGTGGTCCGTTGGCGGGCTCCCGCAGAGGGTGACGATCTTCTCCTACCGGGCCACCCTGACTGCCGGGACCGGGACGACGATCAACCCGATCCTCGGTGAAGAGGCGGCGTTCACGGCCAGCACGCAGGCCCACATCGCCACCAACGCGACGACGGCGGTCCACATCAACGATCAGACCGTCCTCCGCTGCTACCTGCCTACCGGCACGCTCTACGGACGGTCGACGGTGGACGCCGGATCGGACAACACGATCGCGACGGGGATCCTGATCGCGGAAGGCTGGGCCTCCTGATGGGCTGGACACCGACCACGGTGGATGACATCGGGTGGG
>CALBET010000074.1 GCA_937888665.1 uncultured Acidobacteriota bacterium | reverse complement strand
GACGGACATCGCCGTCAGCTCCTCCCGCACAGCGCTCGATTCCCAGATCGCTCGAGGAACCAGCGCTTCCTCGGCCCACTCGTCTGCCTGCGCTTCCCGAGGATCGTCCAGCGCACCTGCGACGTCACGCAGGGACAGATCGTCAACGAATGTCGCCTGGCCATCGATGTCCATATGCCGTCCCACATGTGCGAGCTCGTGCAGGAGGCAAAACCAAAAATTGTCAAGTCTGTCGTAACGCAACGTCAGCCCTATCACGGGGGTTCCGTCACCGAGCTTCAGCGCGGCACCGTCGAGATACGTCTTGCGAAGATGGTGAACGGTCACCAGAGGAATGCCGTGTTTCGCCAGGAACTCCTTCGCTAGGCGAGGTCCCTCCTCTAGCCAACTGAGCTGGGCGAGCTGCCGAAGAAACTCGAGCGTCACCGTTCCTGGGCGATACACCACGGACGGCTTCTCACGATTGGCGTCACTCAACACTTTCCAACACCACGCCTTGAGGGCATACGGATCGGTCTTGGCGTTGGCTCGTGCTTGCCGGCTCTTGCGGTAGAGCGCTGCGCCCGCGACCGTCGGGCTGCCAGCCTTCTTGATAAGGTCGCGCACCAGTTCCTCGGAGTGAGCGCTTGGGTTTCGCACAGTCGGGATCCAGCCCACCTTGGCCATGGCTTTGATCGGGAAGCGATCCCACTCGAGCGTTTCAATTTCGGTGTCGAAATCGGCGCCCGGTTGCTGCAGAAGCACTGCGGCAGGAATCCCCAAATGCCGGTGGAGGGCGCGCGCCATCGGCATCGTGAGCGGGCGCTTTCCGGAGAGCACCTCCGACACTTTGGCTCGGCTGCCGATGAACGGGATGAGGTCTCGCGGTGCGAGGCCCGCTTGCTCTAGACGAAACTCGATGGCCGCGACTGGGCTCGGAAAACCCATCGGGACATGCTTCTCTTCGTAGTGCTCAACGAGATCGGCCAAGACATCGAGCTCATCGCCTTCAGGGGTATTGGGCTCGGCATCCATGAGCGCTTCGATGCGAGCGAGTGCGGCATCGCAGTCAGCCTCGCTCCGAATCGCCTTGATTCTGCCCATGCTCACACCTCCTTCACATCGATCCGGTCGTACTCCGCGTGAGTGCCGACGAAGCGAGTTAACACGATACGAGCCGTGTAGTTGACTTTCACAACCAGCCGGTAGCTGTTGCCCTTAATGTTGAAGACCACGCGGTTGTTGGCCACGATGCTGGCACTCCGATACTTCTCCTTGACCTTCGCTGGTGTGTCCCAATCCTCGTGCTCGACTTCGCGGTACCAAGCCAAGAGTGGCTCCTCGGCGTCGCGCTGCCGCTCCCAGAACTCACGAAGAGCCCTTTTTGCGATGATTCGCATCTGGAGAAATAATCTAGGTCCCTAAACACGTGGAAGTATAGTGATCCCAAAACGAATGAAAGTCAACTTTCGTTCTTGGAGGCCGAGAGAGAGCCCGAAACTCGACACGTTGGAGATGTTCGCGAAAAAGAAGCCGGCAAGCGCATCGCACGGAGGGTGCAACCGCGAGAGACCGCCGCCCGAGGACGAATTTGAGTCGCAGATCTTGACCGGGGCCATTTGAAGGCATAGGCTAAAGCCTATGCTGAAAGTCTGAGGAACCCAGTATGGCTCAGGTCGAACGTCATGTCCGCTTGTTCCGTAATGGCCGCAACCAAGCGCTGCGCATACCGCGCGAGTTCGAGTTGGCAGGGAACGAGGCGATTCTGCGTAAAGAAGGCGACCGCCTGATCGTGGAGCCGATTCGCAAGGGACGGCTGCTTGCACTACTCGGGACTCTTGAACCCTTGGACGAACCGTGGCCGGATGTGGACGAAGACCTGGGTTCGCTCGACAGTGTGGAGCTCTGAACGTGGCGCTCCGCTATCTACTGGACACCAATATCCTGTCGGACCTGATTCGTCATCCACAGGGGACGGTGGCGGCACGTATCTCCGCTACGGGTGAGGGGGACGTCTGCACCAGCATCGTTGCCGCCGCGGAGCTTCGCTTCGGCGCCGAGAAGTCAAAGTCGCCGAATCTCGCGGATCGGGTCAATCTGATTCTCTCGGCGTTGCACGTCCTGCCGCTCGAGCCGCCCGCCGACCGTCACTACGGGGAGATCCGCCAACACCTGGCACGTCGGGGCACACCGATTGGCCCGAATGATCTGCTGATCGCGGCGCACGCGCTCGCGCTGGATCTCGTCGTGGTGACAGCGAATGCCAGCGAGTTCTCCCGAGTGCCTGGCCTCAGGGTCGAGAACTGGCTATCCGAATGACAACGATGGCTGAAGCAAAGCCTGGGTGACCGAGGCATCGGTGGTCCGACGGCAGCGACGCGGTCCCCTCGTCCCCGTCGGCGTCGCCGGCCCTGATCATCAACCGGGACACTCCAATCGATGTCGATTGACACTCTTGCCAGGCGCCGCGCCGGGAACTCATTCCACGAATCACTGTTCCAGGAGACGAGAGTGGTGCGCAGGTTGACCTCCCCGACTCCACTGCGAGGGGTCCGGTTGCCGACGCCAGTGGAGCCCCCCAGTCACTCTGTCAAACAAGGGGTATCATGCCGCCAGTCGAGTGCCACAGGGAGGTGAGCCGTGCGCAGCCTATGTGTTATTTCCAGTTGTTTGGCGTTGATCGCCTGTCAGGGGCCGTCGGCGTCTCCGGCCGAGTCGACCGCATCCGATGCCGCCGGCGCCCCGTCGGCCGTCGCGGACGGAATCAGCGCCCACACCCTGCTGGCCGAAATCGAACACCTGGCCTCTGACGAGTTCGAAGGCCGCGCCCCGGGTTCCCCCGGCGAAACCCTCACCGTCGCCTATCTGACAGACCAGTTCCGGGCCCTCGGCCTCGAACCCGGAAACCCCGACGGCACCTGGGTGCAGAACGTCCCTCTGGTCGGCATCACCCCCGCCGACGGCGACACCATGACCATCACCGGCGGCGGCGAGTCGCGCGAGTATCGGCCAGGTGTCGACTACGTCGCCTACACCAAGCGCGTTGTCGACGAGGTCGCGGTAGACGCCGAGTTCGTCTTCGTCGGCTATGGCGCGGTCGCGCCGGAATACAACTGGAACGATTTCAAGGAGGTCGACGTGACCGGCAAGATCCTCCTCCTGCTCGTCAACGACCCGCCGAGCGACACCCTGTTCGGCGGCGACGCCATGACCTACTACGGTCGCTGGACCTACAAGCATGAGATTGCCGCCGCGCAGGGTGCAGCCGGTGCGCTCGTCATCCACGAGACCGGCCCCGCCGGTTATCCTTGGGAAGTCATCGGCAGCAGCCCCTATGGCGAGTCATTCGACCTCGTCGCCGCCGACCGCAACCTGAGCCGGGCCGCGATCGAGGGCTGGATCCAGCGCGACGCCACGGCCGCCCTCTTCGAGATGGCGGGCCTCGACTTCGAAGCCGAAAAGGCGAAGGCCGCCGAAGCCGACTTCCAGCCGGTCGCGCTCGGCGTCACCGGACGCACCCGTGTCCGCAACACCCTACGCACCATCGATTCCCAGAACGTCGCCGCTCTGCTCCCGGGCTCCGGCGCGCCGGATGAGGTGGTGCTGTACATGGCCCACTGGGACCATCTGGGCAAGGACGACAGCCTCACCGGCGACCAGATCTACAACGGTGCCGCGGACAACGCCACCGGCACGGCCGGCCTCATCGAGCTTGCCCGCGCCTTCACGCAGGGCGAACCGCCGCGCCGGTCGGTGCTCTTCCTTGCCGTCACCGCGGAAGAGCAGGGCCTGCTTGGTTCTCGCTACTACGGCGAGCATCCGCTCTATCCGGCCGCGCAGACCGTGGCCGCCCTGAACATGGACGTCCTCAACCAATGGGGTCGCACCCGCGACATGACCGTCGTCGGGATGGGCCAGTCCGCGCTCGACGCCATCGCCAGCGAGGTTGCCGCTGGCCTCGGCCGCGTCCTCAATCCGGATCCGGAACCCGAGAAGGGTTTCTACTACCGCTCCGACCACTTCTCGTTCGCCCGTGTCGGCGTCCCCGCCTTCTACGCCGACCCTGGTGTCGACTACCTCGACAAGCCCGCCGGCTACGGCATCGAGAAGCGCGACGAGTACACCGCCAACGACTACCACGCCGTGTCCGACGAGGTGAAACCGGACTGGGATCTGGCGGGCGCGCTCGACGACCTGACCCTCATGTATCAGATGGGCGCTCAATTGGCCGCGTCCGACGCCTGGCCGGAGTGGAGCGCCACCAGCGAGTTCCGAGCTATCCGCGAACACCAGCGACCGCCTCAGTAGTGTCGCCGTCTCGCGAGCGCAGACGTCGGCGGGGCGACCGTCCGCCCTGGCCGGCTGTGGGTGCCGGCACACGCGTCACCAGCGCGGTCGTGTCCAGTTCCATCGCCAGGTCACAATGTCCGCCTGTGAGTCGGCGTCGCCCATCCCGGTCGGCACGCGGCGCAGCTGAGGCCAGGCTGGCTCCGCTGGACATCAGCCTGCTGACCAGAGGATTCAGAGCCCTGCGCCACGGCGCGCCGGCGCAACTCCGGCGTCCGGGTTTTACGGCCCGTGGAGGTCCTCGTCCTGGAGGGTCTGCGCGGAAGCGATATCCGCGGGGGCGGGGGCGGACGCGCCAACCGGGCGTTCGTCGGTCGAGACGGCACGCTGCTGTATCTGCCGGGCAGCGGGGCGCCCGACGATCGCACGATGGTGTGGGTGGACCGAGCCGGCAACGAGGAAGCGCTCGACGCTCCACCTCGTGCGTATCTCGAACCGAAACTGTCGCCGGACGGCGGGCGCATCCTGGTCACGGTCGATGGCGACATTCTTTTGCATGACGTGGCGCGGAGCACGCAGCTACCGTTGGTGACGCATCCCCGGCTGGACCAGCGCGGGCTGTGGACACCCGACGGGCGCGAGGTCTTCTTCGCATCCGACCGGGACCGCGACATCGGCGTGTTCGACATCTTCCGGATCGCCGCCCCCGGCGCGGGACAGGCAGAGCTGTTCTACGCGGATCCGGACCGCAGCCTCAGCGCCAGCTCGTGGTCGGCTGACGGGCAGACCCTGCTCGTCACCGGCCCCGACCCGACCGGTCCCAACGGCTTCGACATCGGTACCGTGCTGATGTCCGGGGAAGGCGAGCGCCGCTGGATGCCCTTGTTCGAGCCCCACAACGAGTTCTACCCAGCAATCTCGCCGGCCGGCGGGCGATGGTTGGCCTACAACTCTGACGAAGCGGGACAACGTGGGGTCTACGTCCAGACCTTCCCCGATCTCGAAGGAGGCAAGTGGCCTGTCTCGCCGGGGTATCAGCACGAGGCCGCGTGGGCGCGCGACGGGACCGAGCTGTTCTATCGGAGCGCTCGCGACGGGGGACAGATGATGGTGGTGTCGGTCGCGAGCGAGCCGCCGTCGCCGGTCGGGGTACCGCAGCGTCTGTTCGAGGACGTCTACTTTCATCACGACATCGGGCGGCAGTTCGACGTTGCTCCTGACGGTCGCTTCCTGATGCTCAAGCGCGGTGCCGACAGCCCGGTGCCTCGCGAGATCACCGTGGTCCGCAACTGGGTCGACCAGCTTCGAGAGCGGGCTCCAGCGAACTGAACCGATGCCCCTGACCGCTGGCGATCGACTGCGACCGTACGAGATCACCGGCGAGCTAGCAGGCCGTGGTAGAAGCACCGATTCGTAAATCGATAGATAAATGTTCGTGACACCCAGGAATAGGGTCGATAGCGAACGAATTTGGTTGATCTGCGCCGTAAGCGGGCCAGGATGGCCATACGCGTGTCCAGACGCGACGGAGCGCGACGATCAGGGCGGCGAACGCCGCCGCCGCGCGGCCCTGGAGGCTCCGCGGCGTGCCCACGCCCGTCAGCTGGCGCAGGAGCAGCCCGAGGTTGAACCCGCAGACGTGGATGAGCAGCCGTTTGAGGATGTTGGGGTGGCCACGCAGATGCACGCGGCGCATCCCGCCCGTCTCGTAGAGATGCGCGTTGGGGCGTTCGAGCCGCTCGCCGCGTTGACGCAACAGCCGCTTCCCGCGCGCGCCACGGATCCGTCGGCGGTTGGCATACACGGCCTGCTTGGCCGCCGCCTTGCGCTGTCAGTTGCGTCGCCCGCGATCCGGTTCCGATACGTAACTGCGCACGCCCATCTCGGCGAACTCGACCAGCGTCTGATTGCTGTGGTACCCCTTGTCGGCGACGACTTCGGCGAGCCCGGTGGGCGCGACCACCGCCCGGTGGTCGGCGGCCATCGTGAGGGTCTCGACCAAGGAGAGGGCTAGCGCCGTGGCGCATTCCGATGACGGGGCGTTGTCGCCGCCACCGGATCGGCCACCGCAGCTGTAGGTGGGCACAAGTCTGAGACCGCGGGCCGATCGGGTCAGGACCAGCGGTCCGGTTGGCCACTACTCGCACAAGAAGCGGCGGTCGTGGAGGTCCAGAGGCGCGCGCTGATTCAAGGTTTCTTCAGTTGTTCCCGGCAAATCGGCGGGCTTGCAACAGTGTCAGCGCAGTAGCGGGGCCAATGCTCCAAACATGGATGACTGACGAGCAGGCGGCGCTGACGATGGGTCGAGGCCACGCCGGAGCGAGAGCGCTCGTGGCCTCTCGATATGTCTCTCCGGGCAATGGGTGGAATGTGCGACGGTGTGCGACAGATTCCGTTCGCAGCGGCCACGTCTGACCACGTGTGATCAGGCTCGCGTCCGACGGAACCGCATCTGATCACTTCTGATCACCAGATTCCCGCGCCTCAGGAGCCTGTGGGACCTAGTGTAGTGCGTCCAAAATAGGTGACATTTTAGATCAGGCGTGCTTCAATGCC
>CALBET010000073.1 GCA_937888665.1 uncultured Acidobacteriota bacterium | reverse complement strand
GCGTCAGACTCCAGCGCGACGAACATGATCTCCCCCATGATGGAAGAGAGCGGCGCCAACGCCGGCGGCTCGACCGCATCCGGCAACGTGCCGACCACCGACGACAGCTTCTCGGTGACCGTCTGGCGCGCCCGGTAGATGTCCTCCCCCCACTCGAAGTCCACCCAGACCACGGCGATACCAACCGCGGTGGCTGACCGTACCCGACGGACACCAGAGGCGCCGTTCATCGCCGCTTCGATCGGCAGCGTGACCAGCGCCTCCATATCAGTGGGCACCATTCCGTGACCCTCGACGAGGATCGTGACCGTGGGCGCGGTCAGGTCAGGCAAGACATCCACCGGCATCCGCAGCGAGACCGCGCCACCCCAGACCAGGAAGGCAACCGTCACGCCCAGCACGACCAGGCGGTTGTGTAGCGACCAGTGGATGATGCTGTCCATACTCAGACGGGGCTACGCCCCGAACCCCACGCGGCCGCTGCGCGGGGACCCCAGAATGCCCCACTCCGCGGCCGCGGGGCGCGCATTGTCGCGCGCCCTGAAACCGACTTGCGCGCTAGTGCGTGTGACCATGGGCGGGCACCTGGGGAGACAGCGCGGCGAGCCTGATGAGCGGGGCTCCCCGTGTCACCACGCGGTCGCCGGCGGCCAGGCCACCCAGTATCTGGACCTGACCCGCTTCGCGATTCCCGAGTCGTACCGGTCGCCGCTCGAAACGCTCACCGCCAACCTGCACGAACACCACGGGCTGACCCGCGTCGTCGACCAGCGCGCTCTCGGGGACGGTGACCGCGTCGGTCATCGCCGAGACAAACACTCGGAGCGTCACGGCCTGGCCAACCGCCAGCCGTGGATCCGGGTCAGGCAGCTCATAGATAATCGGCACCGTGCGGGTGTCGTCGTCCAGCGCCCGGCCCACGGCCACCAACCGCTCGAGGGGCACGGTCTCGCCACCCGGTATCTCGAGCTCGGCGCCGGCCAGGTCACCCACGCGCGGGAGCTCGGCCTCCGGCAGCGCGCCGACGACGTGCACGCGATCGAGCGCGACCAGCCTGAACAGGCGGGCGCCTTCCTCGACGCTCGCGCCCGGAGTCGCCGCGGACTCGGCGACCACGCCGCTCATCGGGGCGAGCACCACGAACCGCGTGTCCTCGGCGCCCTCGCCTTCACCACGCCGCGTCGAATCGAGCTGGTCCAGGTGCGCGTCGGCCGCCGTCACTCGGGCCGTGGCGGTCTGCTCGGCCAGGCGTGTCTCCAGGCGGCGGCGCACCGGCAGCGCCCCGGCCTCGACCAAACGGTCGGCTCTGGCCCGAGCGGCCGCGGCCAGCTCCAGTGCGTCCCGCGCCTCGGCGACCGCCAGCTCGAGCGCGGCGCGGTCTTCGCCGTGTCCGCTACGCGGGATGATCTCGGCCAGGGTCTCGCCCCGGTTCACGATCGACCCGACCGGCCGCGCCGGAACGTCGGTGGCAAGGCGACCGGCCACCGGCGTCGTCACGTCAGCCTGGCCCCCCGTGCGTGGCTGGATCTCGGCCGGGACCGCCAAGCTGGCCGCCATCGGCCGGCTTTCGACGATCGTGGTCGCGAAATCGAGGGTCCATTGCTGTTCCTTGAGGAAGGGGATGGAACCCTCTTCCTCTTCGTCGCTCATCGATCCGTCTGCCGCGTCGGCGGCGGTCATCACGACGACGGTACCCAGGTCGTGGCGGTCCTGGACGGCGGCGGCATCCAACACCAGTTCGAGGCCGAACCGGCCGGCGCGTGGCGGGATGACGTCGACCCCGAAAATGCCGGGTCGTCCTGGGGCATCGACGGTGAACTCGGCGTCGCCGGAGGTGCCAGGGCTGCCGGGACCCCCACCGGTGAGACGTACCGTGGCCCGACCTTCTCGGAGCGGCTCGAAGGTCTTCAGATCGGTGACATGGATCGCAAAGCGGCTGGTCGCACCTTCGACCAGCGGGGGAAACTCGACGAACAGCTCGCTCAGCTCGGTCCAGTGGCTCACGACCACCGGGGGCACAACGAGCGCGGCGTCAGGCGCCACCATGGGCGACGCGGCCGGCTGGCACGACGCCAGCATGAGCGTCGCGGCGAGCAGGTGGGGAAGCACGACGGGATTCTTCGTATTCATGGCATCACCTGTCGGCCGACAGCGCGGTCCAGGGCAATCGCGCCACGCCGGGCGGCGGCCGACAGGGCGATCTGTCGCAGGCGCGTCTGAAGCGTGACTCTGTGCGCGTCCAGCAACTCCAGAATGCCGTATTCACCCTCTTCATACGCGGCGGTCGCAATAGCGACGAGCGCCGTGGCGCGGTCGACAGAGTCGGCCTGATATCGGTCGGCCAGCTCCCGGTACTGCAGGGCCGCCGCACGTGCCGCGTCCACATCAGCCGCGATGCTGGCCGCCAACGCCACACGCTCCGCGGCGGCGCGGGCGCGCCCGGCATCGGCGCGCGCCACTTCGGCCTGGCCGCGACTGAAGATCGGGACGCTGACGGCGGCGGTCACGGCATACCCCGTATCGCTGGATCCGGCGGTCTCGGCCCGCTTGAGGCCGCCGGCGAGCGAGGCGCTCGGCAAGCGCAGCCGCTCGGCCGCCCGACGCTCGGCCGCCCAGCGTGCCTCGTCGAGCGTGAGCGCGCGATAGTCCGCTCTCTGGTCAGCGGCGGCCGCAGCGGTAATCCCCGGCAGCGCCGGACGTTCGTCCAGGCTCCCCACCACCGACAGGCTGGCCGCGGCGGTCCCTGGGCGGAAAAACGACGCGAGTCTGGTCCGAGCCACATCCCGGGCGATGTCGGTCGCGGCCAGGTCGGCTTCGACCTCGGCCACCTCCCGCTCAACCCTGAGTCGATCGAACCGGGACCCTTCTCCCTGCTCTTCTCGCGCCACCAGCACCGAGGCGAGCGAGGCCAGTTCGTTCTTACCAGTCTGGAGCGAACTGGCGCGCGCCTGGGCGACGAGCAGGTCAGTGAACACCAGCCGCAGATCTGATTCGGCCGCGAGCATCGACGCATCAGCGCCCGCCTCGGCGGCCGACACCTGCCGGTCAGCGACCTCGCGGAGCAAGCGGCGCCGGCCTCGCCACGGCAACTCCTGACTCACGACCAGGAAGTCATCGACGGTGAGACCCGCGTCCTCACGCGTATAGCTCACGGTCGGATTCGTCGGGAGGGTCCGTAGCCGAACATCGGCATCCAATTCGCGCACCTGCAACCGGAGCGCCCGCACCTCGGGGTACTCGGCGCGCATACGCTGAAGCGCGGCCTGTTCCGTGAGCGGCTGGGCCAAGAGACTCGTACCGGAGAGCACCCAGGCGCCGGCCAACAACGCCACACGTCGAGACATGTCGTCTCCTCGCGACCCTATGATCCAGGTCGTCTTTTCCTGAAGGCGGACGTACCGAAAGCGGGAAGAACGATCGTGTTAGAGCTGGGGCGGACCGCGTGGTGCGCCGCGGAACAAGGGCGGTGGATCGGGCGGAGGCGGGTTGCCAGGGGGACCCGAGGCGGTGACCGACGCAAGTGGCGGCAGTTCCATGGCGCGCGCCACCATCGGATCGAGACCAGCAGGCGCCTCGGGGCATTCGCTCGCCGTGGTGGTCGACACGACTCCCGAGTGATGCGGGAGGTTCAGGACACGCGCGTCGGTTCCGGAGTCATCCGGGTGGCCGCCGAGATGGGCATGCAAGCGCGGGAAGTCGTGCCGCTCATGGGCGCCGGCGGCGGCGTGCGAGTGGTCGTCGATCTCCCCGTGGCCATGACTCGCCGGGGACCCATGGGCGTGGTCGGGGGCGTGCAGATGGGCGAAGGGCGCGGCCACGGAGGCGGACATCATGGCGGCCGCCAGCAACACAAACACCACCCGCTGGAACATACTCCTATCCTGACGAGGGCACTGGCGACTGTCAACCGGCGTCAACGATGCAGGCCGGTAGCGCCCGCAGCGTGGGTCCGTCCGGTCGACGCTTGCGACAAGGCCTCCTCGCCCTCGAATCTGCGATGGCCGCCGTGCTTCTGGTCGGTGCGGTCCTGCTGGCTCAAAACCTGGTGGCACTTCTGGACGTGGACAGCGGCGACGATCCGGCGCATATCATCATGGCCGATATCCGCCTCCCCGACCCGCCGCGTAGCCTTCGTGGAGGCGGCCGGGGAATCCGCGCTGAACGCGCCTGAGCAGACCTGGCCCAGACCCGAACCAAGGGACCGAGGCACGCGTCTAACCCAACAGCATGCACAGGAGCCAGCAAATGACCAGAACTGAGAGACTGTCGACACTCGCCGCGGTCGCAGCATTGATCGGCGGGGTGTTCGCCGTGGTGACGGCGGCAGAACAGACGACCGAGACACCTCGAATCACCGAGGGGCTCGCCAAGGCCACATTCGCGGGCGGCTGTTTCTGGTGCATGGAGCCACCGTTCGACAAGCTCGACGGGGTGATCTCGACCACCTCGGGCTACACGGGTGGGGCCCGCCAGAATCCAACCTATCAAGAGGTCTCCGCGGGGCGCACGAGACACGCCGAAGCGGTGGAGGTCGTCTACGACCCGTCGAAGGTCAGCTACGCGCGGTTGCTGGACGTGTTCTGGATGAACATCGACCCGCTCACCCAGGACCGGCAATTCTGTGACGGTGGGGCGCAATATCGGACGGCCATCTTCTTTCACGGTGATGAACAAGAGCGGCTGGCCCGAGACACGAAGCAGCAGCTCGAAGACTCGGGCCGCTTTGATCAGCCGATCGTGACAGAGATAGTGGAAGCCAAGGAGTTCTGGGCGGCGGAGGAGTACCACCAGGACTACTACATGAAGAACCCGATCCGGTACAAGTTCTACCGCTACGGCTGCGGGCGCGACAAACGGCTCGACGAGCTCTGGGGCGAGGGCTAGCAGCCCACCGCAGATGTAGCGGCCCCGACGGTCCTTGCGAGGACGGCGTTGCGGGGCCGCGTCATCCGGCTTTCGGTTTCCTTGCCGTTACGACTCGTCGGTGAAATTGACCGTGACTTTCATTCGGGTATCCACGGGAACCCCATGCAGTCGCGTCGGCTCGAATTGCCACTGGCGAGTTGCGTCAACGGCGGCTCGAGCCAGCTCGGGCTGCACCGGAGTCAGGAGGTCCGGGTCGACGGGAGTCAAGACGTTGAGCACCTGAAACGTTCCGTCGGCCGCGACCACCGCTTCGAGAATGACCGTGCCCTGAGCACCGCTCGCACGCAGCGCGGCGGGGTAGGCGGGTGTCAGGTCACGAAGCTTGATGGGCGGTTGCAGCGGCCCGTCGCCGATACGTTGTCGCCGTTCCTCGAGAGCCGCCGGATCGGTTGCTGTCGGTACGGGGCTCGGGGCATTCGCTGCGACGGTATACGTCTCCTCCAGAGAACCGACCTCGAGCGCGATGTCTCGTGTGGTCGCCTGCCCGGCCTCTACCGTCACGGTCTCGTCAACAGACGCAAACCCTGGCAGGCGGACTTCTAGTCGGTAGTCGCCGGGCGGCACATCCAAGATTTCGAAACCGCCAACGTCGTCGGTCCGCGTCGACCAGCGTGCCCTGCTCACTTTGATGCGCCTGGCCTGGCCGTCTCCGGCCTCGCTGAGCACATGCAGTTCGCGCCGGATAGGCTCAGTCTCGCCGTCTTGCGCCTCCACCACTCTCAAGATCCGTTCGTCCATCTCTTCAGCATTCGTGCCCTCGGCGCTCCGTCGGGCGAGGAAAACGATCGCGTGCTCCTCGCCGAGCACCTCCGCCTGGTCCTGGACGGACTTCCACTGGAGCTCCGCGTCCGGCTGGCCGACGGGCGACACCGTGACCTGCGCGCCGGCCCAGGGATGCCCGGCCGAGTCACGCACCGTGCCCCTCACCGCGCCTGACCCTGACTGGGCCAGCAACGCCATGGGAATGGTCACGGCGACACCGGCCGCGAGGACCGCGAGACGCGATCGACGCAGGAATGGTTGACGACCGAGTGTGGGATTCATCATTGCCCTGATTCTCCTTTCGAGACCGGATGGATGCGCCATCGCCATACCAGTACGACCAGCGAGACCTTCAGGGTGACTTCAGGCAGCAAGCTTGCGAGCGTCATGTGTTGTCCTCCTTGCGGGCCTGAGACACCAGATCGGCAATACAAGCCAGTTCGGCGTCGGACAGTTGCCCGCCGTCCGAACCCAGCAATGCCGCCACGACCTTCTCGCTCGATCCGTCAAAGAAGGTGTCGACCTACAAAAATAACACCTTCGTCGTGCGCACCCGCATTTCGCCTCTCCAGACGTCACGCGGACAACCACGCTCCTGGCGTTTCCAGCGATATAATGGGAGGTTCGTCGAACCCGCCCGAAGTGACAGGACCACCGATCATGCGAAGCCGGTCGAAACCCGCGACAGCCCGTCTCCTACCTCTGCCGTTTGCGCTGAGTTGTCTCGTCCTGGCCGCGCCCACGCTGGCGCAGCCGCCCCATCATGAGCTGGTCGGGTCGTCCGGTGGCGCCCCGGTGCCGGCAGCCACCCGGGCGCAGACCCCGAACGAACGCTTCAACATCGAGCCGACCCGCACCGCAAAGCCGCCTCAGCTCGACGGGCAGCTGGAGAGCGCCGAGTGGGAAGGCGCCGCGGTGATCGACGACTTCGTGCAGCAGGAGCCACAGGAAGGTGACCCGGCAACCGAACGCACGGTCGTGCGCCTGATGTACGACGAACACGCCCTCTACGTCGGCGTCGAAGCATACGACTCGATTCCGAATGGCGTGATCGCGACCGAGATGCGCCGTGACTCGCGGCAACTTCTGGACGAGGACAACTTCCAGCTGATCGTCGACACCTTCCACGACTCC
>CALBET010000072.1 GCA_937888665.1 uncultured Acidobacteriota bacterium | reverse complement strand
CCCCCAAGTTAACAGAACGCCCGTTCTTGGACCCACGCCCGCCCCCTCGTGAGCCGACGCGGGACCCGGAGGCCCGAGGGCTGCGGGCTGGCGTCGCGGAAGATTTCCCGAACGGTGGTGGGAGCCGAGGCTTCCTGTTCGTGGTGGAGAGCCCCGAGGGTCGGTTCAGCTGGTTTCAGCAGAGTTCGGCCAGCGCCGTAGACCTGGATGTGCCGATTGTGGTGGACGGCGTCGATCACGGGGCGCCCATCGACAATCTTCGGGCGGCGCTCCAGCAGGCCGGTCTCGACCGGGTAGACCTGTGGATCGGCACCGGTGGATTAGGGGTTGCCCAGCTCGTGGTGCCCGTCATCAGACCGAAGGCTTACTTGCCGATTCACTGGGACGGTTTGTGGGACCCGTTCGAAGACGGACTGGCGCGGCCGTTCGCCGGTGGTGCGCTCGAGGCGTACTTGCGGGAGGCGGCGATAGAGCTGCTCGCGCCCGGGCAGTTCATGGATCAGTGGCGCCTGAACGCGACCGGGATCCAGACGCGGAACAATGACACCGTGCAGCAGGCCCTCGGGCTCGACGTGTCGCGGTGAGAGAGCCCACGCGAGTGGTCCGCATGTGCGCCTACCTTCGTTCTCTATCGCGTGCCCTCAACCGCCTGCGTGTTCAGCTTGCGCGCGCCGGCCATGATGCCGGTCAGCCCGTAGTTACCCTCGTGACACGCATACTCGAACAAGGGGCCGTCCGTTCGGCGGAACGGGATGGCCACCGTCCAAGGACGCGTGTAGTTGTTCGGATCCTCGATAGTGAACTCATACATCACCGTGTCGGGATCGACCCGCGTGAACCGCTCGACCAGCATCGTGTCCTTGGACGAGCCGCTGAAGTTGGTGGCGCGAGAAAAATTCCGCGTCTCGACGATGAACGCGTTCCCCTCATACCTGCCGCGTGAATCGCCGGACCACTGACGGATGTCGCCGTGTGCCCGATCGGTCACTGGGATGACCCGTGTGTTGTGGATGTGCTCGTTGAGGATGGTGACGACACCGGGGGCCTGCAGGATCAACGTATTGTTGTTGTAGGAGCCGGGACGCATCGGGGGACCGGCGTTGGAGCCCATGAGACACCGGTCGCCAAGACTGCGGTCGGTGTAGTGGTCGGCGAAGCCGTTGCGCAGATTCAGACGGTTGATCGCGTTGTACGCCCGAAAGTCTTCCGTGTACGGAATCCGGCCGTTCGGCGGGTCGACGACCAGCGACGTGCGTTTGTCACTGGTGAGCTCGATCCCGCGCTCATACCAGAACTCGTTGTACGACAGGACGCCTCCCTCGGCGCGTGACTGGTACCCGGCGCTCGGGGCGCCCGACTCCGGGTCGAAGAGGTCTCGATTCAGTCGCGTTCGCTCGGTGGCCTCGTACTGTGCGGCCTCTTCCGCGCTCAGCGCATCCTTGTCCGCAAGGCTGGTTGGGCGCTCCAACGGGGTGAGGGTGCGGAAGGTGAAGATACCGGAGATATCCGGGTACCCCTCGGCGGTACGCATCGGCGCCGGGGCGTCTCCGGATTGGGCAACGGCGGCCGCTGGCATGACGGCGATCGCGGTGGCAATCGCGACGGCCGCCGTCAGATATCGAGTGGTCATCTGTGGTCTCCGATGGTTTCCAGGTTTCCTGACGGAATCACGCATGCCCGCGGCCGGTCCAAATCACCGGCATCCGAGCGTCGTCGTTCGTCTTGGGTCAGTCTTCTCACCGCCAATCCTACCGCTCTGGGGGGAAGAGGTTCAATCCTAGTGTAGTGAATCCAAAATAGGTGACATTATGGGTCAAACATGCTTCAATGCTGAGCATGCCCCGAGTCGCCCCAACCGTGACGGTGTCCGATGAAGATCGCACAGTCCTGCTCCGCTGGTCGCGTGGGCGCCGGACACCGACGCGCCTCGTGCGACGCGCCAGAATCGTGCTGCGCGCGGCCGACGGCTGGCTGAATCAGGCCATCGCGGCGGAGTTGGGCGTCCGGGAGAAGACCGTCGGCCTCTGGCGGCGTCGGTTTGCCGAACAGGGGACCGCGGGGATCGCGCAGGACGCGCCCGGACGGGGTCGACCGCCCACCGTGCAGCGGAGCGCGGTCGAAACCGAGGTCATCCGGATGACGACGCGCGAGCGGCCGCCCACCGCGACGCACTGGAGCACACGGACCCTGGCGGCCGAACTGGGCATCAGCCCGGCGAGCGTCCAGCGCATTTGGAAGCGTCACGGGTTGAAGCCGCATCTGGTCCGCACGTTCAAGGTCAGCAACGACCCCCACTTCGCGGCGAAGCTCGAAGACATCGTCGGCCTCTATCTCAATCCGCCCGACAACGCGCTCGTCTTCTCCGTCGATGAGAAAAGCCAAATTCAAGCGCTGGACCGTACGCAACCCGGGCTGCCGATCAAGAAGGGGCGGGCGGGCACGATGACGCACGACTACAAGCGGAATGGGCCGACGACCCTCTTCGCCGCCCTGTGCACGCTGACCGGCTCCGTGATCAGCACGTGCATGCCGCGCCACCGGCATCAAGAGTGGATCAAGTTTCTGACCCTCATCGATCGGGAGGTGCCGCCGGGCCTCGAGGTGCACCTCATCTGCGACAACTATGCGACCCACAATCACGAGAAGGTGAAGCGGTGGCTGCATCGGCACCGGCGCTTCCATGTGCACTTCACCCCCACGAGCGCCTCGTGGCTCAACATGGTGGAGCGCTTCTTCCGCGATCTTACGGACAAGCGTCTGCGGCGCGGCGTGTTCCGCAACGTGCAGGAAGTGATCGACGCGATCGACCAATACGTCTTTCACCACAACGATCATCCGAAGCCGTTCATCTGGACCAAGAAGGCGTCAGACATCCTCGCCAAGGTCATGCGGGCGAGAGAGACACTCGATAATGCCCCATCAGCCTGATGCACTCCACTAGTACTACTTTGTCAGATTTGCATCTTCACCGACTGGAGCGCCTCGATGCGCTTGAGCAGGTGGGGCTTCTGGGCGAAGAGCAACGCGGTGAAGATCTCCTGGACGATGGCGTGCGCCTGCGGAAAGGTCAGGCCGGCGAGGTGCCGGCGGCGCTCGGCCTGCAAGAAGTTGTAGGCGAGAGCGGTCAGGACAACGTGATGGTGCCAGCCGGGAAACGTGCGGCCTTCGAAGTGATCCAGGCCGAGGTCGGTCTTGAGTTCGCGATACTGCTGCTCGATCGCCCACCGCTGGTGAGCGAAGCGGACGAGCCGCGTGCGCGACGCGGTGGCGGGCAGATGCACGAAGAAATACTTGGTCTGGGGCGTCGCCCCCGTGTCGCGTTCGGCCAGCAGCCACACCTCCGGGGCCAGCCGGTGGTGGCGCCAGTCGTGGGCCGGGGTGACGCGCAGGGCGACGCACTCGACCGCCCAGGTCCGCGCCGCGCCGCGATTGCGCCACGTCACCCGCCGCCAGCGCGGCTGCGCCGCCGCGACGGCGG
>CALBET010000071.1 GCA_937888665.1 uncultured Acidobacteriota bacterium | reverse complement strand
CCCAGCTCAGCCCAACAGCTCCAGCCCCAGCCACAGCCCACAGCAGCTTGCCGTTCATGTCGGTCAACTCGGTGCCGTAGCTTTGTCCGAAGGTGGCCGAGTTCGGCCGGATATCGACAACGACATCCCAGACCCGCCCACGCGTGACCCCCACGAGTTTGCCCTGGGCCGGCGTGTGCTGGAAATGCAGCCCCCGGAGCACGCCCGGTCTGGACCGCGAGTGATTGTCCTGCACGAATTCACAAGGTAGCCCGTTGGCCCGGAAGCGGTCTATGTTGAACCGTTCGATGAAGAAGCCGCGCTCGTCACCGTGCACATCGAGTTCGATGAGCACGACGCCGTCGAGGTCCGACCGGGTGGTCTTCATGAGTGGCGCGCGATCAGGGCGGGATCCCGAATCGAGACCGTCGATCATAACGCACAGGCGATCTCCGGGGACGGAGGCTTGACAGTGAGTGGCGATGCAGGTCTGATGGGAGCCGCAACTCAGCGGACACCACACACCAGGAGGGAGCACTGTATGGCCATTGCGGACGCGTTGATTGCAGAACTCGAGGGGGAAGCCGCCACCACACGCCGGGTGTTGGAGCGGGTACCGGGAGACAAGCTGGCGTGGAAGCCACACGACAAGTCGATGTCGCTTGGGCGGCTGGCCCTGCACGTCGCCACGACACCCGGGAACGTCGCCGGGATGGCTGTGCCGAACCCGGCGCCAGCGCCGGAGTCGTTCGACCAGCCGGAGGCCGCATCCTCGGAGGAGTTGCTGTCGGCGCTCGACGAGAGTATCGCGAAGGCCAAGCAGATCGTGAGCGGGTTCGACGACGCGGCCATGATGGAGTCCTGGTCCATCGCCGCCGGCGACAAGACGCTGATGTCCATGCCACGGATTGGCTGGTTGCGCGCGATCATGCTCAACCACTGGTATCACCATCGTGGGCAACTGTCGGTGTATCTCCGGCTCCTTGACGTGCCGGTGCCGTCGATTTACGGGCCTAGTGCCGACGAGAACCCTTTCGCGTAGGCTCTAAAACCATGAGCTCACTTGGGTTGGTGCTGTGGCGCAGGCCTTCAGGCCTGCGAGGCAAGGCTGCTAAAGCCTTGCCCCACGGGTGCCGACGCAACCGAGCTACGGTCTAGCGGCATCTGAGCGCGGCACCACCTGCCTCGGTCAGTCCTGGCCGCAATCGACCGGGGTCCCGAGCCCACTGAGCACGACGCGGATATGAGCGTGACATCACCATGAGCATGAGCATGACCCGACGCCTGTCGGCGGCCTGCGTCGCTTTCGCACTCGTCACCTCCGTCCGGCCGGCTCAAGCCCAGGAGCCGGTGGATCTGCTGCTGCACAGTGCCAAAATTTTTACTGCCAATGAGCGTCTGTCGACGTTTTCCGCAGTCGCGGTACGAGACGGCCGGATCGTGGCGCTCGGGTGGGACGCCCTCCGCGAGCAGTACCGCGCCCAGCGGAGCGTCGATCTCGGCGGCAAGCTGGTGGTACCAGGTTTCATCGACACCCACATTCACATCAGTGGCGACCCGGAACGCTGGGTCGATCTGTCCGGCCTCGAGACGATGTCGGAATTGAAGGCGCGGGTGACCCGCAAGGCGGAGCAGCTGGGGTCCGGCGAGTGGATCACCGGCTATGGCCACAATATCCTTATTGCCCAGCAGCCGAACTTCACCTACACGCTCGACGGCCGCTACGCCGAGCATCTCGACGGCGAGCGGTACCAGACCAATAATCCGCTCCGATCGCCGATGAGTCATGGCGTGTTTGTCGCGCTCGGCAGCGATATCCTGCCGATCGGGCCGATGGTTGGGCTGTATGGCGCCGTCACCCGCAAGGGGATGAGCGGCGCGGTCGTGGGGCCCGGCGAAGCGCTGACCATGCCAGAAGCGATTGTTGGCTATACCCGGCTGGCCGCGCATCTCACCTTTGAAGAGGACGAGAAAGGCAGCCTCGAGGTCGGCAAGCTGGCCGACATGGTCGTGCTGTCTCAGGACCTGCTGACGATCGATCCGGACCGGACACTCGAGACCGAGGTCGAGATGACGATTCTCGGAGGGAACGTCGTGTACGAGCGGTAGCCGACGAATATGACCTCCATCGCTCGTTACCTTGTCGTAGTGCCGGTGCTGCTTGGCCTGCTGGCGTCCGCGAGCTGGGTCTCCACTGCTGGCGCGAGCGCGGCGGTCGAAACGGCTCCCGGCCTTGAGGCCGCGGTGGCGCGCGTGGCCCAGCTGCCGCGGATGCGTTCGCTGCTCGTGTCGGTCGATGGTCGTCTCCAGGCCGAGCAGTACTTCCACGGCGCGGCGGCCCATCGCGCCGCCAACTTGAAGTCGGCCTCCAAGAGCATCATCTCGCTGCTGGTCGGCATTGCGCTTGACCAGGGCCTCATCGAGAGCGTTGACACAGCGATTGACCAGTTCTTTCCCGAGTATCTTGATGACCCCGCGAAGGGGCGGATCACCGTCGAGGATCTGCTCACGATGCGGGCTGGCCTCGAAACGACCAGCAACCGGAACTACGGGCGGTGGGTGCAGAGCGGGAACTGGGTCAAGCACGTGCTGACGCGTCCTCTCGTGTCTGCCCCTGGGACTCAGATGATCTACAGCACCGGCAGCACGCATCTGCTCTCGGCCATCATCACCAAGGTGTCCGGGATGGACACCCATCGTTTCGCGCGGCGCTATCTCGGCGAGCCGATGGGCATCTCCGTGCCTCGATGGACGGCGGATCCACAAGGCATTCTGTTCGGGGGCAACGAAATGTCGATGACCCCGCGCGACATGCTCGCGATTGGCGAGATGTATCTCAACTGCGGCCGCGTCGGCACGCGGCAGATCGTGTCCGAAGAGTGGGTCCACACGTCGGTTCGTACACACGCAACCCGGGACTGGCGGCCGGAGCGGACGTACGGCTATGGCTGGTGGGTGCGTGAGGTGGACGGACACGATGCGTTCTACGCGTGGGGGTACGGCGGTCAGTTCATCTATGTCGTGCCGGGGCTGCGTCTGGTGGCGGTGATGACCTCGTCGCCCAATCCGGGCGAGGGGCTCCGTGCGCACCGGCAGTCGCTCTACGACCTGATGGAAGAGGAAATCGTGCCGGCGGTCGCCGCCGGCGTGTAAGGACACGGGTCGACATAAGGTGGTAACTCTATTTCGATCAGTGTCCCAAGGTCCGTGGCGACGGGGCTTCAGACCTGCCTGCGCGAGGTGGGGGAGTGGTCGTGGCCGTGGATGACGAGAAGGCGAGCCAGCGGGGTCGCCGATAGCGGAGGAGCAGCGCTGTGAATCGATGGTATCTCGGTGTACTGGCGACGGCGGTCGGCGTGGTCGCCTGTGGGTCGCCGGCTCCGGTCGAGGAGACACTCTCCGAACCCGAGCCGATGGCGGCCGCCACGAGTGGGGCCGGAACGATCGTGCGTGTCGACCCGGGCTTCGATGCCTTGGTGCCGTCCGACGCTCAGATTGAGAAGCTCGCCGATGGCTACATGTTCACGGAGGGACCGGTGTGGGTCCGGCGGGGCGAGCCGGAGCCGTATCTGCTGTTCAGCGATATCCCGGCCAATGCGATCAGGAAGTGGTCGCCGACCGAAGGGCCCTCCGACTTCATGAATCCGGTCTACGACGGCGACCCCGGCGAGCGCACGCAGGTGGGGTCCAACGGCCTGCTGATCGACAGCGAGGGTCGGCTCATCCTCTGCGAGCATGGCAATCGGCGCGTGTCCCGGATCGAGGCCGACGGCAGCATCACGGTGCTGGCGGACCGCTATGACGGGAAGCGGCTCAACAGTCCCAACGACGCGGTCTACCACTCGAACGGGTGGTTGTACTTCACCGACCCGCCCTATGGCCTGGCTCAGCAAGACGACGACCCGACCAAGGAGCTGGACTTCAACGGCATCTTCCGGCTGAGCCCGGACGGCGTCGTCGAGTTGCTGGTTCGTGATCAGACCCGACCCAACGGCATCGCGTTGTCGCCAGACGAGTCCACCCTCTACGTGGCGAATTCAGACGGGAACGACAAAGTCTGGTACGCCTATGACGTCCTGGAAGACGGAACCCTGGGACCCGGTCGCGTCTTCTACGACGCGAACGCGGTGGAGGCGCCTGGCGCCGCCGACGGCATGACCATCGACCGCAACGGGAACCTGTTCGCCACCGGCCCTGGCGGGATCTGGGTGATCGGGCCAGACGGGACCCACCTGGGCTCGATTCAGCCCGACGAAGTGCCGGCCAATGCCGGATGGGGCGACGACGGCAACACGTTGTATATGACCGGTCGCACCGGGCTCTATCGGATTCGGTTGACCACCGGTGGGCTGATTCCGTAGCGGTCCGCGTTGGGCACGGCGGGGCCCGCTGGCTTCGGGCTTGGGGTACGACACGGCAGCGGGGGGCCTTCAGGCCCGCCGGGCTCGCCGATGGCCGTCAGGTGAGCCTCGCGTGTCGTCGAATCGCGTTTGGACGGTCCGCCAACGCTGGAGGGTGAGAGATGATCGCACGAAACTGCCGGTGTGCCCGAGTGCTGTGTGCCGGTCTGACGCTCGGAATGATCGCGTCCGACGCCGTGGCCCAGCGGGGCGCGCAAGACGGCGAGTGGCGGCACTACGGCGGTGACGAGGCCAACACGCGCTACTCGGCCCTCGATCAGATCACAGCCGGTAACTTCAGCGATCTAGAGTTGGTCTGGCGGATGAAGACCGACAACTTCGGTCCCGAACCGGAGTACAACTTCGAGTCGACACCGCTGATGGTCGGTGGCGTCGTCTACTCGACCGTCGGCACGCGTCGTTCCGTGGTCGCCGTGGACGCCGGGACCGGCGAGTATCTGTGGATGCACCGGCTGGACGAAGGCGAGCGCGCGGCGGCGGCGCCACGTCGACTCTCGGGTCGAGGGCTGGCGTATCGGGATGACAGTACCAATGGCGGACGCGGCCAGATCATCTACGTGACGCCCGGCTACCGGATGATCGCGCTTGACGCCGTCACGGGACAGCGCATCTCCAGCTTCGGCACGGACGGCGTCGTCGACTTGATGCAGAACATGGACCAGGAGATCGA
>CALBET010000070.1 GCA_937888665.1 uncultured Acidobacteriota bacterium | reverse complement strand
GTATCCTGTGGGTCTCGAATCCGTCATCAGGCTGCAATCGGGAGCTGGACGAGCCGTGTTGCCGGCCAACGACGCATGGCTTCGTGCCGCGTTGTAGTAAACCTGGAAATCGGTGAGCTTGCGCTCGAGGTCACGCGCGTTCCAGAACAACACGTGGTAGAGAAACTCGCGGCGCGTCGTCCCGATCAGGCGCTCCACGAACGGATGAGACAGGGGCACATGAGGCACGGTCTTGATTTCATCGATCTCAAGCACGCGCAGATGTGCCTGCCAGCGGTGATCTTCGAGAAGAGCCGTCGCCGGCGGTATGGCCGACCTGGCGTCGGTCGCGAGGTCCGTGATCTGATTCGCACCATCAGCGCGGCCAACCCGCTCTGGGGCGCGCCTCGCGTGCATGGCGAACTGCTGAAGTTGGGCATCTCGGTCGCCCAAGCCACCGTCTCCACGTACCTGACGCGCCCCCGCACCCCGCCGTCCCAGACCTGGCGGACCTTTCTGGACAATCACGTGCCGGATCTGGTCTCTGTCGATTTCTTCACCGTGCCGACCGCGACGTTCCGCGTGCTGGTCGTCTTCGTCGTCCTCAGCCACGCCCGCCGCCGCATCGTGCATGTCAATGTCACCGCCCATCCGACGGCGGCGTGGACCGCGCAGCAAATCGTCGACGCGTGTCCGTGGGAGACGGCACCGCGCTACCTGTTGCGCGACCGCGATGCGATCTACGACGCCGTTTTCGAGGCGCGGGTCGAGGCCCTTGGCATCCGACAGGTCCTCACGGCACCGCGGTCCCCCTGGCAGAACCCCTATGTCGAACGGGTCATCGGCTCCCTGCGGCGCGAATGCCTGAACCACGTGATCGTGCTGAACGAGCGGCACTTGCAGCGTATCCTGCACGAATACGTCGACGACTATCACGCGTGCCGGACGCATGCGTCGCTCGACAAAGACACGCCTGACCAGCGCCAGGTCGAGGCGCCCCACATGGGCCGCGTCACGGCGATCCCGAAGGTCGGCGGGCTCCACCACCTGCACACACGCCGCGCGGCGTGACGATGTGGCGCCGTCCGCCACACGATCGTCCCGCGAGGTCCCGAGACTCGGCGCACCGTCTCGCCCCGGTGCGTCTGTTTCGGTCATTCAGGCCTTCTGACGGGGGCGGTGACCGCACGAGTGGTCACCTCTCGGTATGCAGAATCGGTCCCGAGGTGTTCTGGCTTTACGGGGTTTCGAGTTTATGGAAGGGACAGGTCGCCCCGCATGTTCAGAGCCATTCGCATCATTGCCGGCCCAAAACGGCCCGACCCTGTCCAGAGGGCACCGGCCTCTCGGCGGGAAGCTCGAAAATGAGAGATTCAGTCTCCTGGAGAATCACGACAGCAAGCAGCCACCCAACTGTCCGCTGTCATCCCCAATACGTGCTAATATGCACCAATAGTATGAACAATAGTTCAATTAAAGGTCAGTAATGGGCACTATCAGGAAGACGATCACGCTGACGGAGAAGCAGGATGGGTGGGTCAAGGCGCAGATCGAGGCCGGCGATTACACGAACGACAGCGAGTATTTCCGTGACCTCGTGCGCCGCGATCAGGAGCGGGGCAAGAAACACCAGGCCCTGAAGGACGCGATTCAGGACGGACTGGACAGCGGCATCAGCGAGCGCACGATCGGCGAGATTTGGGCTGGGGCCGAGGCCGAGCACGAGGGGAGGAATGGTTAGACGTCGAGCCAGACATCGCCTCTCAAAGCGCGCCGCAGCCGACGTAGCCAGGGTCGCCCACTACACGATTGAACAGTTCGGGGTAGAACAAGCTCGTCGCTACCGAGACGGACTCGACACCTGCTTTCAGCGCCTTGCCGAAAACGCAGAACTCGGACGGACAGCGGGCCAGCTTGCGCCCAACCTCAGGCGTTTCGAGTACCAATCCCACGTCGTCTTCTACATGCCGGACGAAGGCGGCATCCTGATCGTGCGCGTGTTGCATGAGCGGATGGACGTGCAAGCACACCTCTGGTGACGTCAGCGCGAGCCAACGTCTTTACTGGCGACCGGTCGTTCCCGCAAAGGCATCACGGTGTACCGCTGGTCCGATCTCTGACCCTCCGAGCGGCGATGCACCCGAACACCGGACTCCGATTCTGGGGAGTCCGGGTCGCTTTTCCACAATCGCCAGCGCGTCGAGGTCGGACAGGGCCCGGTAATACGGGCGCCCAATCTCCGGCGTGACTGGCTCCATCCTGATCGTTCCCAGCAGCTTTCTCAGCAGCAGTGCCGACCGGCGTTGGTGCGCGGATCGAAACTGGCCCGCAACGATCCCTACCCGCCGGCGCTTCATCGGCCGATGCGGTACGACGCTGGCCTGCCAAGCGCCGTCATCTGATTGAAGATGTTGCACGCGAGGACAGCCTCACTCGCCTGCCCTCCTGGACCGCGGGCCCGG
>CALBET010000069.1 GCA_937888665.1 uncultured Acidobacteriota bacterium | reverse complement strand
CTGTGATCGAACACGGTGTAGTAGGGATAGCGGCTGATCGCGTCGGCGACCAACACCGCCAGGTCAGCATCCGGTCTGGGGACCACGACGGTGAGCTGGCTGACCACCGCCGCCACGCCGTCGGTGCGCTCGACCCGATCAATCGCCCATTCTTTCTCCCAGAGCGAGGCAAGCAATCCGCTGAGCGTCACCTCGTCGTTCGTAACCGCCACGTCAATCTTGGCCGCAACCGCCTCTTGTTTCGAGAGCCGCTGCTCGACCTCCCGCCGAAGGTCGGCGTCGGACGCGCTCGCCGCGCCGACAGGCGCGGCAACCAGGGTCATCAGCATCCCGATCGCCAGCCGCCGTCCATTCACATGCTTGAGTATTATCGCTCTCATGGCGTTCCCCCCTTACAGGCAGCGTCGCGGTCCGCTCCGGACCGACCAGTCCTGGGGCCGGCCCACGGCCAACCCTCTGGGCTGGTAACCTTCACGGCGCATGCCAGGGGACGTCGGCGGTCGCGAAACTCACACAACTGCTGTCACAAAAGAAGTTGCGCGATATCTGATGTTCGCGACTCGACTGGGCAGCCGTCCACTAGAGTGGTCACTCTCACATCAGACTGACTCCGCGTCTCCTGTGGGACAGCGACTCCTCCAGTCGCCGCGTATAATCCTGGAAGAACCGACCACGCCCACCAAGGACACGCTCATGCTCCACTTCAGAATTCGATCCATACAAACAACGTCACTGGCGATATGCCTGCTCGCGCTCGTCGCGACCGCCACGACGTTCTCGGCCGAGAACGACAATTGGCCCTCCTTCCGCGGCGCACATGCATTACCGATCGCCGAAGACGATGCGCGGCTTCCGAGCACCTGGAGCGCGACGGAAAACGTCGTGTGGAAAACGCCAGTCGATGGCCTGGGCTGGTCGTCGCCGGTCATCTGGGGCAATCGGATCTTCCTCACCACCGTGGTGAGCGACGGCGAAAGCCAGGAGCCGCGCATGGGGCTCTACTTCCCCTACGGTTCTCCTGAGACGAACAACGACCCCAGGTTCGAGGCCCCCAAACCGGGCGACCTGAAAGAGCGCGAAGTGGATGTCCACCACTGGCTGGTCTACGCGTTCGACGTCGACACGGGCCAGCTTGTCTGGACCTCGGAGGTCAACGCCGGTGAGCCGCAGTTCGACCGCCACTTGAAGAACACCTTCGCGTCGTCAACACCGGTGACCGATGGGGATCGCGTGTACGCCTACTTCGGCAACGTGGGGGTCTTTGCGCTCGACATGGCCGGCGAGGTGGTCTGGGAGCGGCGGTTCGACCCGACGGTCACGCGCCTGGGGTGGGGTCCGGCCGCCTCACCCGTGCTTCACGACGACACGCTGTTCATCGTGAACGACAACGACGAGCAGTCGTTCGTCGTCGCCCTCGACACCGCGACGGGAGCCGAGCGATGGCGGGTCGACCGGGACGAAGGCACCAACTGGTCGACCCCGTTCGTGTGGCAACACGACGCCCGGACCGAGTTGGTGACCGCCGGTAGCGATCAGGTGCGGTCGTACGACCTCGACGGGAACGAGCTGTGGCGGTTCAGCGGCCTGAACACGATTTCTATTCCGCAGCCGTTCAGCGCGAACGGACTGCTCTATGTCACATCGGGGTATGTCGGGGATGCGGTCAGGCCGGTGTTCGCCATCCGGCCTGGCGCCCAGGGTGACATCACGCTACCGGACGGCCAGCGCCGCAGCGACGCGGTTGTGTGGTACCAAGACGCGGCCGGACCGTATCACCCCACCCCGCTCGTCTACGGCGACTACTACTTCACGCTGCTGGACCAGGGTTTCTACACGGTGCACGATGCCCACACGGGTGAGGAGCAGTACTACAGCGAGCAACAGGTGCTGAATCAGGAAGTGCGTCGGCGCGTCGCGATCGGCGCCGGTGGGTTTACCGCGTCGCCCTGGGCCTACAACGGCAAGATCTTCGTGCTCAGCGAAGAAGGCAGCACCTACGTCATCGACCCGGCGGACGACTTCAACGTCGTGGGCAGCAACGAGCTCGGTGAAGTCGCCATGTCGAGCCCGGCCATCGCCAGGGGGAGCCTGTTCATCCGAACCCGCTCGCACCTATGGCGCCTCAGCAACACCAACTAGCAGCCCGTGGTGGCGCCGGCGATCGCACGGCTAAAGCCGTGCGCCACATGCGGGAAAATTACCCATGTGGCGCAGGCCTCCAGGCCGGCGATCGCACGGCTAAAGCCGTGCGCCACCATGCGGAGATTTTCGCCCGCCGTTCGTGCCTCGTCCGAGAAACGGGTTGTCCAGGTCGGAGAAGACCTGATCGCCGCCAAAGATGCGGCCGCCAAACGCGATTCGTCGACTCGTGTTGACGTTGATGGACGCACCCTGATTCCATTTCCGGAAACCGATGCCACCGAACCGTTCGAGTGCTCGGGTCACGTTCGTGGTGGTGGAGATGTTGCGCACAAACCTGATGGCGACCTCGTCGATTCCTGGCAGAACGGCTCGTGGCGGTACAGCGGCCACGCCAACGTCTGGTCCTACATGGCGGTCGACGAGGAACTCGGTCTCGTGTATCTGCCCACGGGTACGCCCTCCAATGACTGGTATGGCGGGATGCGGCCGGGGAACAACCTGTTCGCGGAGAGCATCATCCCCCGGTCGACATCGAGACTGGACAACGGGTCTGGCATTGACCCTCCCCCAGCAGCCCGTGGTGAAAGTCCCGCGTCGCACCGAGACCGGCGCTGGGCCGGCC
>CALBET010000068.1 GCA_937888665.1 uncultured Acidobacteriota bacterium | reverse complement strand
GCCGCAGCGCCCCGAACCCCACCTGCGCCGCAGCGCCCCGAACCCCACCTGCGCCGCAGCGCCCCGAACCCCACCTGCGCCACAGCGCCCTGCGTCTCGGGGGGTATAATCCGCAGGCGCCGATGCCCGGCTATTCCACGGTTCTCTTTGATCTCGACGGCACCTTGATCGACTCCACCGAGTTGATCATGACGTCGTTTCGTCACACGATGCGCACGCATCTCGAAACCGTGCCGTCGGAGGCGGAGTGGCGGTCCGGGTTTGGTACGCCATTGCGACCGCAGTTGGCTCGATTTGCCCGTGACCCGGCGGACGTCGAGGCGATGGTCGAGACCTATCGCTCCTACCAGCAGATCCACCATGATCGCCTAGTGAGCCCGTTTCCGGATGTCGTTCGCGTGGTCGCTCGGCTGGCGGCGAGCAAGATAGCTCTCGGTATCGTGACCAGCAAAAACCGTGCGGCGACCCTGCACGGGCTGCGGCACTGCGGACTGGCGGAGTATTTCGAGGTGGTGGTGTCGTCGGACGACGTGACCAGCCACAAGCCGGAACCGGCGCCCGTGATCGAGGCGCTGGCGCAGCTGGATCGGTCGGCGCACGGCGCCGTGTTCATCGGCGACTCGCCGTTCGATTGCATGGCCGGTCACGCGGCCGGTGTGTCGACCGCGGCGGCGCTCTGGGGACCGTTCGCACGCGCCGATCTGCAGCCGCATGAGCCGCACCACTGGCTGGAGCGCCCCGAGCAGATTCTGGACCTGGAGGTCGAGCCGACGCCACGGCGCCTAGCCGTCTCGGGCACGACGCCGTAGCAAGGGCCTCGAGGGGCCGGCCGGCAGTGCGCCGAGCGCGGCCACGCGGCCGCCGGAAGAAGGCCATCGTCATGGCGAGTCGACCGTGCGCCGACGAGCAACTTATGCAGATTCCCGAAGGCTACCAACTGTTCGAGTGGGTGGACCCGTTCGAAGAACTCGTCGGCCCGTTGTGCTTCAAGGAGGACCCGGATGGCCGGGTGCGGTTCGCCTTCGAAGCACAACCGAAGCACGCCAACACGGCCGGTCAGATTCACGGCGGCATGCTGATGACGTTCGCCGACTTTGCGCTGTGCCTGGCCGCCATCCATGGGCAGCCGGGTGAGCGATGCGTCACCGTGGCGCTGAACAGCGAGTTCACGGCCCCGGGTCAGGTGGGCGATTTCATCGAGTCGACCGCCGAGGTGGTGCGGCGCGCGCGATCCTTGACGTTTGTCAGGGGTATGGTCACCGTCGGCGACCGGACGCTCCTGAACTACAGTGGCATCGTGAAACGGTTACCACGGTCCGAGGGCACCCAGCGGTCCGAGTCCTCGGCCTGATCTGCGGCTATACTTCCAGCTTCGCTCGTGTGACAGTGTTTTCCAAGGAGGATCTCTAACATGCGTCCTCGTCAGACAGTCGTGATGACCCTGGCCGTGTTGATACTCGCGGCCCCGACGGCCTTCGCGCAGTACGGCGCGACCGACGGTGAGTGGCGGAGCTTTGCCGGAGATATCGGCAGCACCAAATACTCCGGGCTCGACCAGATCAACGCCGACAACGTCGACTCGTTGCGCATCGCCTGGCGACGGCCGCGGGTGGATCCGTCTTACCTCGAGATGGATGCCAACCTTCGCTTTTCCAGCGAGTCCACCTCGGCCCCGCTGATCATCGACGGTGTTGGGTATGTGCCCAATGGCATCGGCCTGGTCGAGGCGTTCGACGTTACGACCGGTGCCACGCGCTGGCTGCAGCAGCCGTTCGGCGGCAGCGACGACCTGCGCGGCGCCAGCACCCGGGGGGTGGCCTACTGGAATGATGGCTCGGAGGCACGGATCATCTCCCAGCGTGGCGAGTATCTGTACGCGCTGCATCCGGACACCGGCGAGGTGATTCCGTCCTTCGGTGAGAACGGCCGCGTGCACCTGACCATCGGCCTGGATGAGGGCGCCCGGTATCGCTGGGGCGGCGCCCCCACCGTGATACGAGACGTGATCGTGGTGGGGCAGTCGATGGCCGACACGTTCGAGACCAAGGAAGCGATTCGCGGTGACGTGCGGGCGTTCGACGTACGCACCGGCGCCCTGAAGTGGGTGTTTCACACGGTACCCCAGGCTGGCGAATTTGGCACTGATACCTGGGAGGACGACGCCTGGCAGTTCTCCGGCCATGCCCCCGTGTGGTCCCTGTTCAGCGCCGACGAGGAGTTGGGCTACGTCTACATGCCCGTTACCTCGCCGACCAGCGACATGTACGGTGGTCACCGCGGGGGCAATAATCTGTTTGGCCAGAACCTCGTCTGTGTCGACGCGACCACCGGGCAACGCGTCTGGCATTTCCAGACGGTGCACCATGGGCTGTGGGACTACGACCCGCCGGCGGCGCCCATTCTGATGGACATCACCGTTGATGGCCGGCCCATCAAGGCGGTGGCGCAGCTGACGAAACAAGCGTTTCTCTTCGTGTTCGACCGGGTCACCGGGGAACCGGTGTGGCCCATCGAGGAGCGGGCGGTGCCACAGTCCATGACCCCGGGGGAAGTGACCTCGCCGACCCAGCCGTTCCCGACCAAACCGCCGGCGTTCGACCGGCAGGGAACGACCATCGACAACCTGATCGACTTTACCCCCGAGCTGCGCGCCGAGGCGGTGGCCATTGCCGAGGGCTATGTGACGGGCCCGCTGTTCACGCCACCATCGGTGGCTGGTGATGGTCCGGATGACACGAAAGGCACCATCCAGTTGCCCGGGTCTCAGGGGGGCGCCGATGTGCAAGGCGCGGCGTTCGATCCGGAGACGGGATACCTCTATATCCCGTCGATCACGTCGCCGTTCGTCGCCGACGTCATTGAAGGCAATCCGGACCGCACCAATCTGGCGTTCGTGAAGGGCGGACGCCAGTGGATTGGCGGACCGCGGGGGCTCCCACTGTTCAAGCCGCCGTACGGGCGGATCACGGCCATCGACATGAATCGCGGTGACATCGTCTGGATGAAGCCCAACGGCGACGGTCCCCGGAATCATCCGGCGATCCGGCACCTCAACCTGGGCCCGCTAGGCGTGCCTGGTCGGCCGGGACCGCTGCTGACGAAAACGCTGCTGTTCATCGGACAGGGGTCGACCAATCTGCCCGGAGGCGCGCGGGTGCCCGAGGGGATGCCGCCGGAGATCGTGACCAATTACGGCGGGCGCCTGTTCCGCGCCTATGACAAGGCGACCGGCGATGTCGTGTGGGAAACGGAACTTCCGGCCGGCGCGCTCGCGCCGCCCGTGACCTACATGGCGGGCGGGAAGCAGTATGTGCTGGTGTCGCCTGGAGACGTCAACGCACCGGCCGAGATTCTGGCGTTCGCGTTGCCGTAACGGTGCGGTGTCAGGCCTCGTCGTTCTCCGACGGGGACGACGAGGCCACTACGGGCGCGGGTCAATGGCAGCCTGGACCGCCGTGAGCAGCGTGCGCGGCGTGAACGGCTTCTGCAGGAACGCCGGCCCGTCCGCTTGATCGAAAGGGTGCGCCGGGTTGGGATATCCAGACATATAGATGACCGGGATCGGATCGCGGGTTCTGGCGAGTTCTTCGGTGAGACGCCAGCCCGTCATACCCGGCATCATCACGTCGGTCAGCATGAGATGGATGGGTCCGTCATGTGCGGCCGCCAGGTGCAGCGCATCCTCTCCGCCGGACGCCTCCAACACACGGTAGCCGACCTGTTCGAGCCAATTCCGCACGGCGGACCGCACCGCGTCCTCATCCTCGACCAGCAACAAGGTCTGCTGCGGCTTCGCCCCGGGGGCGGCGACGGGGGAGCCATCGGTACTGCCATCGGTGGGCCGACCGGCGGTCACGAGCCGTTGCGATTGCTCCGCGGCCGCGGAGGCGATGGTGAGGATGGCCTCGACCTCCGCCCGGCGGGGATCCGCCTCGCCGATCTGTTCCAATAGCGCGTCACAGTGGGTGAAAATCGCCATCAGCGCGTTGTTGAAACCGTGAGCGACGCGGGCCACTTCGCCCGGGGCGTCCAGGCTCTGCGATTGCTGTATCCGGTTCTGTAGCCTGATACGCTCGGAAATATCGAGCACGATGAGGGCAACCGCCGGTCGGTCACCAAACTGGACCGGGCCACCCTGGACCTCGAGCGGTATCGTCCGGTCGTCTTTCCGGCGGACGTGGACAACCTGCGTCTCCGGCTGGCCGTCCGTCTGGTATCGCCGGAGCCGCTCAGACATGACCTGGCGATCTTCCTCGGCGACCAGATCAAGAAACGACAGAAACCCCGCCTGCTCTTCCAATGTGTAGCCGGAGATGTCCGCCATTTTCGGGTTGGAGTAGACGATGGAGCCGTCCTGCACGATGCAGACGCCGACCAGCGTCTGGGCCACCAGCGCCCGGTAGCGCGACTGCGACTCGCGTAGCTTCTGCTCCTCTCGCTTCCGTTCGGTGATGTCGAGGTACGTCGCGCGAGTCCCGGCGACTGACCCATCGGTCGTGGTGGTGCGGACCAGGTGCAGCATGGTGTCCAGCACGCCACCATACTTGTCGAGCAGTTGCCGCTCACCCCCACCGACCGGGTCCTGCGTACCTGTCGAGGGCTGCGTCTCGGCCTCGGCTCGTGAGCCCGGTGCGTAGAAGTCGCCCAGGGGGCGACCGATGATCTCGTCTCGCGTGTAGCCCAGCGTTTCGGGGAACAGGCGGTTACAGTCTTCGATAATTTGCAGACCGTCGTGACCCCGTCGCGTGATGACCGACATCGCAGGCATGTTCTCGAACAAGTCACGACACCGACCCCACGCATGTTCCAGCTCGGCCGTGCATTGGGCCAGCAATTGCTGGTTCCGAGCGCCGGTGGAGGGAGAGTCCGTGGCGTCTAGGGCCGTGGGAGCGTGTTCCGCACGTCGACCATCTGGTTGTTTCGGCATCGTTCTCAGGGGGCTGCTAGCCTGCGCAAGCCGGCTTCCGTTGAATCCAGTCGATTCCGGACGTGTGCGCGCGCACGATATCTACGGGCGGTCCCACCAGGGTCGGTCGATCCGCTATTTCCAGCCGCACCATCTGTTCGGCCAATGCGGGGAGCGCGTCCGGCAATTCGGGCAGCGTCCCCAGATACTCCAGCATGGCGGTGGTTTCACCAACGCCGAAGACCTCGGTGGGGCGCGGGCAATCGCGGGGACAGCTCACCCGGCTGATCCGAAGCCGGACCGAACGGTCCGGTGTGACCTCCGCGTAGAAGTCGCGCATCTCAAGGTGGGCCACCCCGTGTCTCACCGTGGCCAGTGTCATATTCAGGACGAACCCGGAGGCCAGTTGCTCGGCGAACAGACGCGGCAACTCCATCTGAATCCTCGTCAACGTACCGAGCAGCCGGCCCTGGACGAGCCGTTCCAGCACCAGGGTCCGCTCTTCCAGCGTACCAGCGGTGCTCAGGACCGTGTGGATCAGCTCCTGGACATCGAAATCGTTTTCGGGGCTGAACACCAGACCCGCCATCGCGAAGATGACGTCGTCACGCGTGTCGAGCTTGCAGGTCAGTTGAGGGCGACGGTCGCCCCCATACCAGACGAGCAGGCTGTCGCCCGCAATGATCACCTGGTTCGGCGTCCGGATGACCGCCAACGTGGTGGCATGCACGGCGACGCTGGCGAGGCTAGCGGCGACCAGCGCCGCTGCCACGGGACCGACTCGGGCGCGAGTGCCGCGGGACGCCGCAGCACTCCACAGGCATGAAGCAGCGGCTACCATCGGCGACCGGCGCTCGCGGGACGGGCGCGCCGGGAGGGAATGAGGGCGAGCGTGGCATCACCCGAGAGGGACATCGCAACCCTGGTCATGGGCAGTCGCCTCCGGTGATGCCTGGCCCCGACCGCGGGGTCAGGAAACTAGAAACCGCGCTTACGGCCCCTGAGGCCGCGGCGGCTCCCTTTCGGTTTCGCCGGTCGGCGTCCAAAGTCCATCCCCCCCGAGGGCGGGCCATCGTCCATGAACGGTTGGGCGGTACGCGGCGCGCGATCACGGGCTTCGCTCACCCTGAGACTTCGCCCGTTCAATTCCTTTCCGTCCAGCTTTTCGATGGCCGCAGCGACCGACGCCGCATCACCGAACTCGATGAACGCGAAGCCGCGGGGTCTATCGGTGGCCCGGTCGACTGGAAGAAAGACCTCGGTGACCGGCCCCGCCTCAGCGAACAGTGTTTCAAGGTCAGCCTGAGACGTTTCGTAGCTGAGATTCCCGACGAAGATTCGTGAAGAAATGATGAGCCTCCCTTGTCATCAGCCCTGTTCGCGCCCTTCCGGGCCGGCCAAGCGTCTGCCCTTGGACAGCACAACCACACGGTCGGTACCGTTTCATCCCCGTGTCGTCGCTGGGTGGGAAACGAACGCCGGTAGGTCTCGCGGGCTGCGCACGGCGCGCAAC
>CALBET010000067.1 GCA_937888665.1 uncultured Acidobacteriota bacterium | reverse complement strand
GCGGGCCCTCGCGGGGGCCCCGTGCCCCACTCCGGGCCCGCGGGGCGCGCATTGTTGGGCTTTTCGTAGACGGGGCTGCGCCCCGAACCGCACGCGACCGCTGCGCGGGGACCCCGAGTGCCCCACTCGGCTTCTCTCAGACGGGGCTGCGCCCCGAACCCCACGCGGGCCCTCGCGGGGGCCCCGTGCCCCACTCCGGGCCCGCGGGGCGCGCATTGTCGCGCGCCCTCTCTCTGGCATGCGCCGCACGGAGCCGGCGGGTAGAGGCGGTTTGTGGGGTCCGTCGGCGCTGACCACAGGGACGGTCAGCGGGTTTCGCGCGCCAGCCGCACCGCGGTGACGTAGAGCGGCTCAATGTCGGTTGGTACGCCGCCCAGTCGGTCCAGCACGAGCTGCACCTCCGGGCGGACCACGCCGCGGCTCTCCAGTATCTGCTCCGCTGCCTCGACATCGCCTGTGGCTTGGAGGGTCATCAACTCGGCCGTCAGCATGGTGACCGCGTCGCGGATCCGGCTGTGGTCGACCGCGAAGCGACCGTCGCCGTCCACGGTGACCGCGCCGGCGTCGAGAAACGAGTTGAGCTGTATGGCGACGCCTCGTCCGTGCGCTTCATTGATACCGAACCGGATAGACCGGAACGCCGACGCCAGAAACGTGGTGTACATGCTCCGTGCCAGCGACGGGTCGACCACTCCCCGGTCGATGAGCTGGTGCAGCGCCCAGAGCCCGGAGATGTCCGCCTTCGCCTCTTCAATCGTGCTGTAGGTCTCTCGGAGCTGCCGACGGACCGTCGTCTCAACGCCATCGACAGTGATGGTACTGGGGCCCAACCCATGCATCAGCTCGTGCATCAGGATGTGGGTGAAGAAGGCGTCGAAGCTGACGTCCCGCCGCTCGTCCGAAGGCAGGGCGACCCGAGAAATGGGGGTCAACACATGCTCGAACTTGGCCTCTTGCACATTCTTGAGCATGACCCGTTTCGATCCTTTTTCCCGCACGACTCGTTCATCGTTGGGCAGGTTGAATGCCGCCGTCTGGACGCCGCTGTTCGCCTCGCCGGCGGTGAAGACGACGTTGACGACCCGAATCGGGGCCAGGGCGCCGAGCGACGGGTTCCGGAACGCGGGGTCGATCGGGAGCGTGTCCTCCAGGCCTTGCAGCTGTTCGCCGAACCGGGTCAGATCGGCACTGGCTGCCGCGTCGCGGATGGTGACAAACGCCTCAAAGGCGGCCTTGTAGTTGAACCACCCGTCTTCGTAGACCTCATACGGACCGATGGTCGGTTCGATCGACGCGTCGAGCTCCATCCAGGCGACATCGCTGTCGTAGTAGTCATTGGAGGCGAACGAGGCCGCGCGACTCTCGAGGTATCGACGCAGGGTCGGTTGCGTCGTGGCGCGGGCGCCCGCGCGCAAATGCTCGGCCGCAATCGCCAGGGGGCCCTGGTACTCCACGCTGTAGGGCACACTCGAGAACTCGCCGTCGGGCCCTCGTCGGATCGTGGTGAAAAATCCGGTCGCGGCCGCTCGCGCGGGAGCGTCGAGCCGATCGAACCACGCCGCGACGTCCTCTCGAGTCGCGCCAGCCGGATAAAAATTGGCGGCCGCCGGTTTGTCGGGGGCATTGGCCACGAAGGGCCGGTTGGCCTCGATTCGGGACCACGGCCCCTTGTTCAGCAGGAAGAAGTCACGCCTGGCTTCGCCCGCTGCACTCCGATCGCCGAGGAGCGACAGCAACATCGACGGGTTGCCGGCCCACACTTGTTGGAGAAAGAGACCGTCCATCACCCGGGCGGCGTCCACGATGTGGGCCAACGCCCGCCGCTCCGAGGTGGGGAGGTCCGACAGGTCGGCGCCGATTTCAACTGGGGCAAACAATCGCGTCATGGTCGTTTCCTGGCGGGCGCGCGCCGTCACGCCCCCGGTGGGGGCCACGAGGGCGGCGATGCCGGCCACGAGAGTGAGACCGCCGATCCGGCCGCCGAAGGACGCGCCGCGCCTGCTCATGAACACACTCCCCGTGACGGTGGCCGCCTACCGTGCGACCCCGCCGTCGAGCGAGGTCCTCCCATGATGGAACGGCGCGCCCGTACAAGGCAAGGAACGGCCTTGCTACACTTACGGTCGGAGGTCGGAGGGTGGCGCCGTAGGCTTGGCACCGGGGGGTGTCCGGGCTGGGGCGCACTGTGCCCGCTGGAAGTGACCGCCTGCTGGTGGGCGCGAGCGACGCCGGCCAGGGATTTCTGAATCTGGACTGGACACGCACTATGACGAATTCGACGCATCTCGCGGTGATTGGTGGTGGCCCCGGTGGCTACGCCGCCGCGTTTCTGGCCGCGGATCTGGGCATGCAGGTCACCCTCATCGACGAGGCCGCACATCCGGGCGGTGTCTGTCTCTATCGCGGGTGCATGCCGTCAAAAGCCTTGCTGCACGTCGCCAAGGTCCTCACGGAGGCCCGCGAGGCGCGAGCGTGGGGAGTGGAGTTCGCGGAGCCGGCGCTTGACCTCGACCGGCTGCGGGCCTGGAAGGACGGGGTGGTCGGCCGGTTGACCGGGGGCCTGGGCCAGTTGTCGACCCAGCGCGGCGTTACCTATCTGCGTGGCCGGGCCGAGCTGCTGGGTCCCACGTCCGTGCGGGTGACGAGGCCGGACAACCCCGACGGGGACGACGAGCCGGTCGACCTGACCTTTACGCACGGGATCCTGTCCACCGGCTCGCGCCCGGCGTTGCCGGCGGTGCTGTCGCTCGACAGCGACCGGGTCTGGGACTCAACCCGTGCGTTGGACCTGCCGACCATTCCAGAGTCGCTGCTGGTCGTCGGTGGCGGGTACATCGGGCTCGAGCTGGGGTCCGTGTATGCGGCACTCGGGTCCGCGGTCACGGTCGTGGAGATGACCTCTGGACTCCTGCCCGGGGCTGACCGTGATCTCGTGTCCGTGCTGGCGCGGCGACTCGAGGGGCTCTGCCAGGCGGTGCTGCTGGAGACGACCGTCGTCGGATTGGCGGAAGACGGCGACGGTGTCCGGGTGACGTTGCAGGGCGACGCGGTCGCACACTCGGAGCAACAGTTTGACCGGGTGCTGGTCGCGGTGGGCCGCGTACCGAACTCGGAGATTCCGGGGTTGGAGCGCACCGCCGTGCAGCGGGACGCGCGCGGTTTCGTCATGGTCGACGGGCAGCGGCGCACGGCGGAGCCGACGCTGTTCGCGGTGGGTGATCTGGTGGGCGAGCCGATGCTGGCCCACAAGGCGAGTCACGAGGCGCGCACCGCCGTGGAGGCGATTGCTGGCCACAAGGCCGTGTTTGAGCCAGGTGCGATTCCGGCGGTCGTGTTTACGGACCCGGAGGTGGCGTGGTGTGGATTGACCGAGACGCAGGCCAAGGCGGAAGGCCGGTCAGTGCAGGTCACACGCTTTCCCTGGGCGGCCTCTGGCCGGGCGATGACCCTCGATCGCCCGTCAGGAGTCACCAAGCTGATCATCGACCCGGAGTCGGAACAGATTCTCGGCGTGGGAATCGCGGGCAGCGGCGCCGGAGAACTGATTGCCGAGGGCGTCGTCGCGATCGAAATGGGAGCGACGGCTGCCGACCTCCGGCTGTGTATCCACCCCCATCCCACGCTGTCGGAAACATTGATGGAGGCGGCCGAGGTCTTCTTTGGCCAAAGCACCCATGTCTATCGCCCGAAGCGGGCGCCCAGGGTTTAGAGAAGGTTTAGAGACCGTGGGTGGAGCCGGCGGCGAACGCCTCCGCCTGTTCGTGGGCATGGTAGGAGCTGCGCACGAGCGGCCCGGACTCGACGTGCCCGAACCCCAGCGCCAGGGCCTCTTGCTTGAGCGCGGCGAACTCGTCCGGATGGTAGTAGCGAGCGACGGCCAGGTGCGCGGCCGACGGACGAAGGTACTGCCCAATTGTCAGGATGCCGCACTCCACCCGACGGAGGTCCGTCAGCGTTTCGCGCAACTCGTCCCAGGTTTCTCCCAGTCCCACCATCAGCCCCGATTTGGTCGGCGCGTCGGGCCGTGCCCGGTGCGCGCGTTCCAGTAGCTCGAGCGCGCGCCTGTACTTGCCACCGGGACGCGCTTCCCGATAGAGGCGCGCCACGGTTTCGATGTTGTGATTGAGCACGTCCGGCGCCGCGCCAAGCACGGTGTCCAGCGACGCCGCTCGTCCACCGAAGTCAGGAATCAGGGTTTCGATGTGACAGTCGGGAGACAACGCCCGGGTCGCGGTGATGGTGGCGGCAAAGGCCGAGGCGCCCCCGTCCTGGAGATCGTCGCGGTCTACGGAGGTGATCACGACGTACTTGAGGTCGAGGGTCCGGACCGCCTCCGCGATGCGCGTCGGTTCCGTCTCGTCCACCGGCCCCGGTTGGCCATGCTCGACGTTGCAATAGGCGCAGGCCCTCGTGCACACGCCGCCCAGAATCATGAAGGTCGCGGTGCCATGGTGCCAGCACTCGCCGATATTCGGGCAGTTGGCCTCTTCACAGACGGTGTGCAGAGACTGCTCCGTCATCAGGCGCTTGAGTCGCCGATATCCCTCGCCTCCAGGCGCCCGGACCTTCAGCCAGCGCGGCTTTCCACCGGCCGGCCCCGTGTCCGGCCGCACACGACGCCCGCGGAAGAACGTCGCCGGCACCGCGGCCGTCGTCGTTGTGGAGCCCGGAATGGTCATGACCGGGATGTTAGCGTCTCGTCTATCGAGGGTGCAATCCGCCTGCGATAGAATGTCGCGTCAGATGACCGGTTCCGCCGCGGCGCCGTTGCGCATTACCTGGTTGGGGCATGCCACCCTCCTGCTCCACACGCCCGGCGGCGTGGAGATGGTGATCGATCCCTGTGTATGTGGCTGGTGACACGGACTTGTTCGGCGACACGGCGGCTGATCGGCGAGTTGCACGAGCCAGACATCGCCATACTGCCCATCGGGGATCGGTTCACGTTGGGGCCGGCCGCGGCCGCGCGAGCCTGCGAATGGCTGGGCGTGCGGCAGGTGATACCGATGCATTACGGCACCTTCCCCCAACTGACTGGGACCCCCGCGGCGCTGCGCAGACTGGTGGAGCCCAAAGGGATTGCCGTGCTTGAGCTGCAGCCGGGGGAAACCAGCTCGTGAAGACCCGTGAGAGGGCAGACAGGGGGGCTGTGTGGCCGAGCACGCAACGCGGTCTGGGCGGGGGCCCCGCCCGGGAACCAGGAGTCGAACGTGAGCGCTGACGGACGTACGCAGAAACGATTCACGCTGGTCGAGGCGCAGCAATTGCTGCCCAGCATCCGCGGGCTGACGGAGGAGGCGGTCGCTGAGACCGAGCAGCTGTCGAACGACCTGCGGCGCCTGGCGGCGACCGATCCCGCTCGCGCCGCCACGGTGGAGGCACTGGAGGCGGTGGTCGCGGCCTGGACCGAACAGGTGCGGGGGCTGGGGCTCGACGTGAAGGGCCTCTGGCTGGTCGATTTCGACAACGGCGAAGGCTACTACTGCTGGAAGTATCCCGAAACAGCGGTCCTGCACTTCCATGGTTACGACGAGGGGTTCGCCGGGCGAATGAAGATCGTCTAGGCGAGACCGGCCCCTTGAACAGGAGCCCCCGCGCGGAGTATTCTTTGGGCGGCGAGCAGGGCAGACCGTGCCGAATGTTGGTGCGAATTTGTCGTGGTCCGGGTCCGGCGGCTGAAGCGGTCGGCGCATCATGAGGGTGATGAACACGGAGGAGTTTGATGGCGTACAGTATTTGTGAACCATGTATCGGGACGAAAGACACTGCTTGCGTGGATGTGTGCCCGGTGGATTGCATCCACCCGCGGAAGGACGAGGAAGAGTTCGAAGCCGAGACGATGCTCTATATCCACCCGGAAGAGTGCATCGACTGTGGCGCATGCGTGCCCGCGTGCCCCGTCGAGGCGATTTTCGCCAACGACGAGGTCCCGGATCAGTGGGAGGCCTTCTGCGCAACCAACGCGGACTGGTACGAAGGCAAGTAGGCGAGCGACTACACCCATGGGATTGATTGACCATCGGTTCGAAGACAACTTCATCACCACGAACCTGGACAAGGTGCTCAACTGGGCACGCCAGTCTTCGCTCTGGCCGATGGGCTTCGGATTGGCCTGTTGCGCAATTGAGATGATGGCGACCTCGGCCTCCCGGTTCGATATTGCGCGGTTCGGCGCGGAGGTGTTTCGTGCGTCGCCGCGTCAGGCTGACCTCATGATTGTGGCCGGCACTGTCACCAAGAAGATGGCGCCGGTGCTCAGGCGGCTCTACGATCAGATGCCAGAGCCCAAGTGGGTGATTTCGATGGGGAGTTGTTCGAATGCGGGTGGGCCGTTCCCCACCTATTCGGTGCTCCAGGGCGTCGACAAGGTGGTGCCGGTCGACGTGTACGTGTCCGGATGTCCGCCTCGCCCCGAGGCGTTGCTGTACGGGCTCTTGCGGCTGCAGGACAAGATTCGCAAGGAGAACACCGTGTTCCGCAAGGAGCGCGTCGTGATGTCCGGACACACCGAGTCGATTCTCGTCGAGGATCGGGGGTAGCCCAGGAGACCATGGTGCAGCAGTTGGCGAAGTTTTTTCGGATGGTCTTTCTGGTCGATTTGATCAAGGGCCTGCTGGTCACGCTCAAGTACACGCCCCAACCGGCGTTCACCTTCCAGTACCCGGCCGAGCGTCGGCCGGTCGCGCCCCGGTTTCGGGGGGTGCTCAGGCTGCAGGTCGAACCGGAAACCGGGGCGCAGACCTGTATTGTCTGCGACCAGTGCGCCAAGGCGTGCCCGGACGAGTTGATCGTCCTGGGTGGCCATCGCGAACCCGGCCACAAGATCAAGGTGCTCGACTTTTTCGACTTCAATCTATCGCGGTGCAGCTTTTGCGGGTTGTGCGCGGAAGTCTGTCCAACCAAGCCGGTGAAGGCGCTCATTATGAGCGAGGACTACGAGCTTGGCACCTACGAGCGTCAAAAGCAGATTTTGCGGGTCGACGAGATGTACGACGGTGTCGAGATCGAGCACTACACCCGCTGAATTCCGCTAACCCCGAGTTCGTCGGTCGTGGGTGAGGCTCTTCATGGTTTCTCCCTTTCACACCGCACACACTACCGGTGTGCACAGGTGGCCGTTGCCGGTGCCACGTTGTTCGTGGAATCGCCTTGCCCCTGTTCGGGGTTTGGGGCATAGTGGCGGTGTGCGGGGTCGCGTCTGAGCGAAGAGACGTTGGTCCGTCCATCCGTGCTGTTGGGAGGCGCGCGGCGTGAGTGGACGCCACGTGCGTGACGGTGTCGGCGGGCCCGGTTCCGCTGGAGGCTACATGAGATTCGCGTCTCGTTCTTTGGTGTGCGTGGCGGCGGCGGCTCTGGCTGTGCCGATCGTCATTGACGCCCAGTCGACTCCGGCGACCGCGCGTAGCGAGATTCGTCTTCAGCTGGGAGACCTGCTGCAGCGCGACCAGCGCTACTGGGAAGCCATTCGGACGTACGATCTGGCGAAGTCTGGGGCGACGTCCAAGCAGCTCGTGCGGGCGACAAGCGGCAGTTTGAAGAGTTCGCTGCAGGTCGCCGAGTTCGCCCAGTCTTTCAATGAAGCGGTGGCGTTGCGCCGACTCGCGCCGAGCGACCCGGTGGCGATGTCGCTGGTGGGGGACGCGTTGTGGGCGGCCGGACTGTTCGACGAGGCCGAAGCGGTCTATCGCGACGTACTGGCGCTCGACCCCGAGTCAGGGGGCGGCCGCCATGGACTCGGCAGGAGTCTGGCAACCAGGCAGGGGCTTGAGGAGGCGCTCGACTGGGTCCAGGCCGCGCTGGGGACGTCGCCGGATGAGCCGGCGTTTCATCACACGCTGGGGTCGATTTATCGGCAGATGCACCGCTTCCCCGAGGCGGCGGACGCCTTGGAACGGTATGTCGCGCTCCTGCCGGCGGCCACCAATAGCGAGAAGGCGGACTGGGCCCGCAACGAGGTCCAGTTCTTGCGGTCATTCGGTGACCGGCCAGCGATCCAGTTCGCTGAGCCCGGACGGGTTCATGCGATTCCATTCCGGCTGGAGCGCGACAAGATCATCGTCCGCGGCCGGGTCAACGGCCGTGACGCGGTGGACTTCGTCATCGACACCGGAGCGGAGCAGACCGTGCTGTCCCAGCCGGTCGCCCGATCACTCGGCGTGCAGCCGATCACCAACACGCTCAGCGCCGGCGTCGGGGCCGTTGGGTTGCGCGGGTTGCAGGCCAGTCGGCTGGATTCACTGACGATCGGTTCGTTCGAAGTCCGCAATTTGCCGGCCATCGTCAAGAGTCCGCCGCTGGGCGGGCTTCCCACCCCTGAGGCCGAGGGATTTTCACCCCTCGCGCTCGGGCTGTCCATGACGATCGACTACGACCTGCAACAGTTGTTCATCGGCGAAGACCTGCCGGACGAGCCGGCGGACATCGTGTTGCCGCTGCGACAGCACCGATTGGCGGTCGTACGCGGTGTCGTCAACGACGAGCACGCGCGGAGCTTCGTGGTCGACACCGGCGGCGAGGTGATTTCCATCAGCCGCGGGACCGCGAATCTGCTGCCACCGCTGACCGTGCGTCAGGTACCGATCAAGGTGTACGGGACATCCGGGTGGGACGACGACGCGTATCTGCGCCCTGGCACGAACCTGGCGTTCAACCAGTTGCTGTATCGCAACTATTCGGTGGTCGTACTCAACCTGCATCGACCGAGCGCGCTGCTCGGGTTTCAGATCGGCGGCATTGTCGGCCACAGTTTCCTGAAGGACTACCGCGTCACGCTCGATCTGAATCGCAGCGTGATGAAGCTGAAGAAATCCTAGCAGCCCGTGGTGAAACCCTGCGTTGCACCGAGACGGGCGATTCGCCTGGCTGAGGAGGCGCGATGAGGGAGAATACGGGCAGTATTTGACCGAAATCGTAACGCGGTCAGACAGGATGAAGCGCTCGTCGAATGCAGCAGGGCTTTCACCACGGGCTGCTAGTGTTGCAGGACCCGCCCCGGGCCGCGGGGGTTCGGGGCGCAGCCCCGTCTAGTTTTAGTTCGGCGCGGTGCGATCCAAGAAATCGCTGAGGGTTTGCCGGAGGTCCGGCGGGAGGTCTTCTTCTCGGATCGATCGGAGGAGCGACACGGTCGAGCGATACGTCTGAAGTTGGGCGAGGCAACTCCGGCAGTCGTCCAGGTGGCGTGTTAACTCGGTGTGTTGCTGGCGCGAGAGCCGCTGTTCCAGGTAGTCAGCGAGCAGCGCCACCACCCGTGAGCACGGGGCCCGAGGAGGGTTACGCGACGCGCGAGTCGTGTCCGACTCAGAAGTCATAGCCGATCCAGAAGTCGAATCGTGGCTTGCGGTACTGTTCGCTCCCACCCTCGCGCGCGAACAACACGTCTTCCCAATCCTGGTTGAACAGCGTTCGCCACGACCAGTCGAAGTGGGCTGGGAAACCGATGACGAACGTCGTGAGACCGATGCCGTAGGCGGCGCGGCTATCGACGAGTCGGAACCCGGATACGGTTTGCTCCGGACCGAAGGACGGAACGGTCTGTAAGCCAAACGTGCCGTCTGGCAGCACGACGGCCTGCTGCGTGAACCCGAGGAGTGGCGTGAACGTCTCGGTTGTTCCAGAGGACAGCTTGAACGGCACGTTGTTCAAACTGGCTCCGCCCAGGTTGAAGAAGAACGTGCCGCGAATACCCCCCAGTAC
>CALBET010000066.1 GCA_937888665.1 uncultured Acidobacteriota bacterium | reverse complement strand
AATGCAGCGGGGCTTTCACCACGGGCTGCTAGGGAACGGCGGCGGCGACGCTCGGTTGAGAACTGTGTCGAAGGGAAAACGATGAGCATGCGAATCTGGGTTGCGGTCGGGAGTCTTGCGCTGGTGGTCGTGGCCGGATGCGGCGACGTCGAGCCGGAGAGCCATGTCCCCGATGCGCCGGTCGCGTCCGGTGGCACCGAAGGCGAGGAGGTGCGTCTGACGAATCTTCGCCAACTCACCTTTGGTGGCCAGAACGCGGAGGCCTACTACTCGTTCGACGGGAGCCGACTGATTTTTCAGACACAGCGTGAAGGGGTACCCTGCGATCAGATCTACACGATGGAGCTGAACGGCACCAACGCTCAAATGGTGAGCACCGGTGACGGGCGCACCACGTGTGGCTATTTCTTTCCAGATGGCGAGTCGATCCTGTACGCCTCGACGCACCTGGGAGGGGCAGAATGCCCACCTGAACCCGGCTTCGAGTCGGGATATGTGTGGCCCGTCTACGACACGTACGACATCTTCACCGCGAACCCTGACGGGTCGGGGCTGACTCGGCTCACCAGCGAGGACGGGTACGACGCTGAAGCGACCATCGGACCTGACGGGCGGATCGTGTTCACCAGCGTACGCGACGGCGACATGGAGATTTACTCCATGAACGGCGACGGTTCGGACGTGCAGCGGTTGACGAATAATCCGGGACCAGATGGCGGACCGTTCTTCTCGCCCGATGGCAGCAAGATTGTCTATCGAGGTCGAGCCATTGAGCCGGGAGCCGCGTTGGACGAATTTCGGTCGCTACTCGAGCAGGGACTCTGGCGTCCGACGGCGTTGGAAATTTTCGTCATGGACGCCGATGGGGCCAATCCCCGGCAGGTCACGCAACTCGGCGGCGCGAGTTTTGGTCCGTTCTGGCACCCGGATGGCGAGCGGATCATATTTAGCTCCAATTTCCACGATCCGGCAGGTCGCGACTTCGACCTGTTCATCATCAACGAGGACGGCAGCGGGCTCGAACGCATCACCTTCAACGGCACATTCGACGGTTTTCCGATGTTCTCGCCGGACGGCGCGCAGCTGGTGTTCGCCTCGAACCGGGGCGCCCGGGTGGAAGGCGACACCAACGTCTTCATCGCTGACTGGGTCGAGTAGGCGGTGGGGGTCGATCCGGCGATCCGGCTGCTCTGCGATCTCGTCGCGGTCGACTCGGTGAACCCGTCCCTGGTCACGGGGGCAGCCGGCGAGGCGGCCCTCGCGGATCTGATTGCATCGACACTGAGAACGGCAGGGCTCGAGGTGGCGGTGACCGAGGTCGCGCCGGGCCGGCCCAACGTGGTCGGCGTGCTCGACGGGCGGAAGCCTGGTCGAACCTTGATGCTCTGTGGCCACATGGACACGGTCGGCGTTGAGGGGATGGACTCGCCGTTCGATCCGGTCAACCGCTCCGGGCGTGTGTATGGGCGCGGAGCCCAAGATATGAAGGGCGGTCTCGCGGCGGCGCTCGACGCCGTGTCACGCATCGCACGAAACGGTGGTCTTCACGCCGGACGCGTCGTGGTGGCTGCCGTCTGCGACGAGGAACACGCCAGCCTCGGCGCCGATGCGCTGGTTCGGGAGCATCACGCAGACGGCGCGGTGGTGACCGAACCGACTGATTTGGCTCTCGCCACTGGGCACAAAGGGTTCGAATGGGTGGAGGTCGAGACCCGCGGTCGAGCTGCGCACGGAAGTCGCCCGGCCGATGGTCGCGACGCCATCCTGCGCATGGGGCGTGTGTTGGGGCAACTGGAGGCGGTGGACACCCGCCTCCAGCGGCGGGTGCCGCATCCACTGCTTGGCACGGCGTCGCTGCACGCGTCGAGCATCGTCGGTGGGCGTGAGCCGAGCGTCTACCCAGATTCCTGTCGGTTGCGCTTCGAGCGTCGCACACTGATCGGTGAGCCGACCAACGTTGGATTGACCGAGGTCCAAGGCGTGTTGCATGAGTTGCGGGCTGAGGACCCCGAGTTTGAGGCGGACGCTCGGCCGCTGTTCAGTCGACCACCCTACGAGGGGCTGAGGGACGATCCGGTGAGTCGTTCGCTGGCTCAGGTGCTCCGGTCGCGCGGTCTCGAGCCGGGGCCGGTCGGCATGTCTTTCTGGACCGACGCCGCCATCTTGGGTCAGGCAGGGATCCCTTCAGTGGTGTTCGGCCCTCGCGGGGCCGGGCTCCACAGCCGGGACGAGTACGTCGATATCGAGTCCGTCCTCGTCTGCCGCGACGCGTTGATCCAGCTCGTCAGCGCGTATTGCTAGTCCCAGGGGACTAGTCCCCTACCCTCGGCGTTCGTGAAGCAGGCTTCTCAGCACGAACAGCACGTTGGCCGGGCGCTCGCCCAGGCGGCGCATGAAGTACTGGAACCATTGGTGTCCGAACGGGAGGTAGACGCGGACCCGGTAGCCCTCCGCGAGGAGCGCGGTCTGGAGGTCGCGTCGGACACCAAACAGCATCTCGAACTCGAAGGCGTCAGCAGACAGGCCGCGTTGGTCCGCGTAGGTCTTGACGGCCGCGATCATCCGAGGATCGTGCGTGGCGAACGCTGGGTACGAGCCGGTTTCGACCAGCGTTCGCATCAATCGAAGAAACGACCCGTCGACGTCTGCCTTTGCGGGATAGGCCACCACCGCGGCTTCCCGATAGGCGCCCTTGCAGAGCCGAATCCTGGCCGGTAGGTCGTTCAGCCGCGTCAAATCAGCCGCGGCTCGATGGAGATACGACTGCAGGACGACGCCGACGTTGCGATAGCCGTCTCGCCACGCGCGCTCGAAGATATCGAGCGTGGGGTCGACCCACCCCGATTGCTCCATGTCGATCCGGACGAAATACTCGTCGCCCGCGGCATCAAGGACGCGGCGCAGGTTCTCCTCGCATCTCGGCGCGTTCAGCACCAGACCCAGCTGTGTGAGTTTGACTGAGATTTGGCAGGACAGCCCGGCGTCGTGGACGCCCCGCATGATGGCCTCATACGCGGCCGCCGCCTCCCGGGCGGCTTCCAACGACGTGACGCTTTCACCGAGATAATTCAGCGTGCAGCGCCGCCCGCTGTCGGTGAGTCGGGTGGCGGTCGTGATGGCGTCACTCAGCGTCTCTCCGGCGATGAACCGACGGGCGAAGCCGCGCGGGCGCATGCCATACCTGGAGGCGAGGGTCTTCAGCGTGGTGCTGCCGGCCAGCCTGTGAAAGAGCGCCCGCGACAAGGATTCGATCATTTATCTGTTGTTCAGACGGGGCTGCGCCCCGAACCCCACGCGGCCGCTGCGCGGGGGCCCCTGAATGCCCCACTCCGCGG
>CALBET010000065.1 GCA_937888665.1 uncultured Acidobacteriota bacterium | reverse complement strand
CGCGTGTGCCACCCCGGTCGTGCTGTGGGCCGGGTGGCCTTTCTTTGACCGGGCATGGGCGTCGGTGGTGAATCGCAGCCCCAACATGTTCACGCTGATCGCGCTCGGGGTCGGGTCGGCGTATCTCTATAGCGTCGCCGCGACGGTGGCTCCCGGTCTGTTTCCGGAGGGGTTCCGGATGGCGGGCGGCGTCGAGCCGTACTTCGACACCGCCGTCGTCGTGGTCGCGCTGGTGCTGCTTGGTCAGGTGTTCGAACTTCGGGCGCGCGGACGCACCGGTGCGGCGCTTCGCGCGCTGTTGGGTCTGGCGCCGACCACAGCCCGGAGGGTCGTCGGGGACCAGGAAGACGATGTCCCACTCGCGGTCGTGCACCTGGGTGATCTCCTCCGGGTACGTCCGGGCGAGCGTGTACCGGTGGATGGTCGCGTGGTCGAGGGGCGCAGCGCGGTCGACGAATCGATGTTGACCGGCGAGCCACTGCCCGTCGAGAAGGTGGACGGCGCCACGGTGGTGGGCGGGACCTTGAACGGGTCTGGCACGTTGCTCATCAGGGCCGAGCGTGTCGGCGCGCAGACGCTGTTGGCGCAAATCGTGACGATGGTGGCCGAGGCGCAGCGAAGTCGCGCTCCAATTCAGCGACTGGCCGACAGGCTCGCCGAGTTCTTTGTCCCCGCAGTGGTCACCGTGGCGGTGCTGGCGTTCGTCGGCTGGTCCGTCTGGGGGCCGGAGCCGAGGTTGGCGCTAGCGCTGGTGAGCAGCGTCGCCGTGCTGATCATCGCGTGTCCCTGTGCGCTGGGTCTGGCGACGCCGATGGCCATCATGGTGGGGACCGGGCGTGGTGCCGGCGTGGGGGTGCTGATCAAGAACGCGGAGGCCCTCGAGGCGCTGGAGCGCGTGACCACGGTCATTGTGGACAAGACCGGCACGCTCACCGAAGGGAAGCCGGTACTCGCCACAGTGTTACCGGTTGACCGTGTTACGGACGCCGACCTGCTGACCGCTGCCGCGGCGCTCGAACGTGGCAGTGAGCACCCGCTGGCCTCCGCCGTCACCAACGCCGCGAGCGATCGCGGGCTGGTGTTACCGCCGGTGACTGATTTTCAGGCCGAGGTCGGGCGCGGGGTGAGTGGAGTCGTCAGCGGGCGCCAGGTCCTGCTGGGAACCACGGCGCTGCTGGAGGCGCACAACGTCGCGACCACATCCCTGCGTGAGCGCGCCGACGTGCTTCGGCAGGATGGGCAGACGGTAGTGTACGTCGCCGTCGACGGGGTGCTCGCTGGGTTGCTCGGCGTGGCCGACCCGGTCAAACCGACCACTCTGGAGGCGGTCAGGCAGCTTCGCGCCGACGGGCTACGGGTGGTCATGGTTACGGGCGACAACAGGCTGACCGCAGAGGCCGTGGCGTTGCGGCTCGGGATTGACGAGGTGATCGCTGGTGTGCTGCCGGCCGACAAGCGCCGGATCGTGGCCGAGCGGCAGGCGGCCGGGGAGGTGGTCGCGATGGCCGGCGACGGCATCAACGATGCGCCTGCGCTCGCAGAAGCCGCGGTTGGCATCGCGATGGGGACCGGCACGGACGTGGCCATCGAGAGCGCTGGGATCACCTTGGTCCGGGGCGACCTCCGGGCCATCGTGCAGGCTCGGCGGCTGAGCCGCGCCACCATGCGGAACATCCGGCAGAACCTGTTTCTGGCGTTTGTCTACAACGCGGTCGGTGTCCCGATCGCGGCCGGCGTGCTGTATCCACTGACCGGGGTGCTCATCAGCCCGATGTGGGCAAGTGCGGCGATGACGCTCAGTTCCCTGTCCGTCATCGCGAATGCGCTCCGGCTCCGCCACGTCGAGCTCTAAAAGGAGAGAGGTTCCCGGGCGCCTCGCCCGGGAACCTAGCCCCATCGTCCGTCACGCTGTCGATGCACGTCGACCACGCCGGAGGAACGGGTGCGCGTGACGCTCCTCCTCTGCCTCCCGGTGGCGACACCGATGAACCACGACACCAGCCCCACAAAGACCGCGCCGAGCACGGCAGAGAAGAACGACGACACGTGGAATCCAGGTACCAGCGCCGCCGCGAGACCGAACGCGACGCCGTTGACGACGAAATAGAAGAGCCCGAGGGTCACGACGGTGAACGGCAGCGTCAGCACGACCAGAATCGGTCGGACGATGGCGTTGACGAAACCAAGTACGAGGGCCGCGACCGCGAGGGCGCCGACGGAGTCGACCTGCACGCCGGACAGCATCCACGCCGTCGCGCCAAGCGCGACGGCGGTGGTGAACCAGTGTGCGAGAAAGCCGCCCTTCATGGCAGCAACACACCGGGAGCGAGCTTCCGGGAGGGGTCAAGCGCCCGCTTGACCGCCTGCATTTCCGCCATCCCTCGGTCGCCGTATAGCTGCCGAAGAAGCGCCTGCTTTACCACGTTGCGGCCCACACCATGTTCGGCCAGCGGGCACCCACCGAGTTCAATAACCCGGCGACCGCACTCGAGGATCGCCTCCTTGCCGCGTCGCACATCGTCCGCCGAGTGCGGGATCACGTTTGGGTGCAGGTTCGCGTCTGAGAGGTGGCCCCAGATGGCATAGTCGAGCCCGCGCGACTCGAACGCGCGCCGGAACAGCGTGAGGCTCTCGCTGAGTTGAGCAAATGGCACGATCATATCGGCAGCCGTCTTTTCGATTGTGCCATCGACGGTGCGCTTGGCGATACCGACTCGACGGTTGACGCCGTCTGGCACCGCCTCGCGGAGAGCCAGCAGCGCGGACGCGCGGGCATGGTCGCCCGGGGCGACAATTTCCGTGGCGTTGAGCCGGTCCATGTCGTCCATGACCCGGCAGAGACGAACCACCGGCGAGTCTACCGCCCCGCCGGACAGATGAGCCACATCGTCGTACACCCGCTCGGTCGTCGTTCCCGGCGGGAACTCGATCTGGGCCAGCAGCAGCACCTCCGCGTCGTCCGCAATCGTCACCCCGAGTCGTCGCGCCGCGCCGTCCTCGAGGAGCAGTTCCAGACACCGCCGGTCCATGTGCTCGATGGCGATCACGTCGAGACCGTTTGGATCCTGGTCGCGCCAGGTCCGAACCGACGCCGCGCGAAGGCGGGAGGCAAGCGCGACCGCTTGCGACTCGTCCCGACAGGCGACCAGGACGAACCCGACCTCTGGGCGCCGTGGCAGTACGTCCAGGGTCACCGACGTGACGATGCCCAGCGTCCCTTCCGAGCCGACGAACAGGTCGATCAGATCGAGATCGCGGCCGGCCGCGTATCCGGCGGCGCGTTTCGGCACATCAGGCAGCCGATAGGTCGGAACCGGAACGCGGATGGTGCCGCCCGAGGTTTCGATCTCGAAGCGGTGGTCCACGGCACGGACCTGCCCGCGTTCAAGGTCGAGCAGCTCTCCGGTTGCCAGCATGACGGTCAGCGCTCGCACCCAGTCGCGCGTCGTGCCGTACTTGAACGTCGCGGCTCCGGCGGCGTTCGTCGAGACGACTCCGCCAACCGTGGCTCCTTCGTATGTGGGCACCGGCGGGTACGCTCGGTCAGCCCCAGTCAGGGTTTCCCGGAGCGCCGCGAGGGTGACACCGGGCCCTGCGGTGACGGAGTCGAGTGCGGGCTGCGTGATCGAGTTGAATGCGGACAGACTGACGACCGTGTCGCCCATCGGGGTCGCCCCGCCGGTAAGGGACGACTGCGCGCCTACCGGCAGTACGGTCGTGGCGTCTCGGAGGACCGCCGCGAGCTGACCCTCGTCGCGTGGACAGACGACCAACGACGTGTGTCCACCCGGGAAGTGTGCCGCGTCCTCCAGATACGCTGCCACCTCGGCGCTCCCGGTGAAACGGGCGGCTGGGGTTCGACTGGCCGCGCGCGGCGGACGGGCCCGGACCCGATGGTGGCTCATGAGTGGCAGGTTCGCAACAGCACCGCCCTGTCGGTGCTTTCCTCTGAATGATAAAGTGAAGCGTTACGACCGCAAGAGAAAGGTGTGTTTCATGTTCCACCGGATCGGCGCCGCGTGCGGCGCCACGGCTCTCACAGTGATCTGTTCGGCGGCGTCGGTCTGCGCCCAGGCACCGGCTGATGTGGTCGGTCGGGTTGGCGACGTGACGGTGACCATGGCCGATCTCGACGATGCGTGGCGCGAGAACGACGCCGCCTCGCGCACGCGGATGCTGCAGGACCTGTACGACACCCGCCGGCGCACGCTCGACATCGTGATCGGCGACATCCTCATCGACCAAGAAGCCGCGGAGAAGGGCATCTCGCGTGACGCGCTGCTGGCGGTGGAGCTGCCGTCGAGAAGCCTCCCGGTGACCGACGAAGACATCGCTCTGCTGTTCGGCCAGAATCAGAACGCCTTCGGCGGGCGGACCCTCGAGCAGATGCGGCCGGAGATCCGGGCGTTCCTCGAGCAGCAGGTTCCAACCCAGGCGCTGCACGCCTATATGAGCGAGCTTCGGGAGGGCGCCGGTAACGTGCGCATCGAGCTGGATCCGCCACGGACCCAGGTGTCGGTGGATGCGGGCGACGCGACGTTCGGCTCAGAAGGCGCGTTGATCGAGCTCATCGAGTACTCCGACTTCCAGTGCCCGTTCTGTCAGCAGTTGACGGCAACGGTCGAACAACTGAAAGCGGCCTATGGTGACGATGTTCGCCTGGTGTTCAAGGACTACCCTCTGCCGAATCACGCCCAGGCGTTCAAGGCGGCTGAAGCCGGTCACTGTGCCCTTGAGCAGGGCAAGTTCTGGGAGTTGCACGACACCATGTTCGCCAAGCAGGATGAACTCGGGGTCGATGATCTGAAGCGCCACGCCGGCGAGTTGGGGATGGACCAGACCATCTTCGACGCCTGTCTGGACAGCGGCCGCTTTGCCGCGCAGGTCAACGAGAACCTCCGCGAGGGGCAGGAAGACGGCGTGTCCTCGACGCCGACGGTGTTCATCAACGGTCGGCCGGTGATGGGCGCGGCCCCCTACGGCGTGTTCGAGCAGATTATCGACGAAGAGTTAGCGCGCGCGCGGCCGTGACACGGCTCGCGGCTCCGTATCCCGGTCAGTCCGGCTCCACCAGGAGTCGCAGTGCATAGCGGCGCGTGGCCCGATGCGGGTCGCGCGGCGGCTCGATGCGGTAGATCGCAGCCGGCGTATGCCGGTCCTGGAGAGTGCGTGGCAGCGCGGTCAGCCGTCTGTCCCGGGCCAACAAGGACACGCTTACGAGCCGGTGCAGGGGGATGTCGGTGCTCGACAGGCAGTCGACCAGGAGACCGCGTTCGCTGACGTTTTCAGTGCGGATGTCAGCCGACCGCGGGGCACCACTGCCGTCGGTCCAGGAGAGCCGACCAGAGACCGCTATGGGCACGCGCTCTGCGGTTCGGCGTTCGGGTGTGTAGTCAGCCACGGCGAATCCTGGTTCCCCGAGCCGCACCGTGCGCGGGCCCCGAACGATGCCCCGCATAGAGGGCTCAAAGCCGAAGGAAGTGCCAGCAGCCCGTGGTGGAAGTCCCGCTGCATTCGACGAGCGCTTCATCCC
>CALBET010000064.1 GCA_937888665.1 uncultured Acidobacteriota bacterium | reverse complement strand
GGCCAGGGTGACGCGCCGTTCGCCGTCTGCGACGGCCACGCGCGCGGCGGAGCCGGGGCGGTGGAGCTGGCCGAGACGGTGGTGCGGCACGCCGAGCGCCGCGCCAAGCCGTTCATCCCGCTGTACGACTGGTCCGACCCGATCAAGGACAAGCTGACCACCGTCGCGCGGGCCATGTATGGCGCACGGTCCGTCGTCTGGGAGCATCAGGCAGAGAAAGATCTTGAGGTCGTGCGCGCCTGCGGGGGGGAGAAGCTGCCGCTCTGTGTGGCCAAGACCCAGGCGTCGCTCTCTGACGACCCGACGCGGCTGGGGCGACCCGAAGGATTCGACATGACCGTGAATGGCGTCATCGTCGCCGCCGGTGCCGGCTATGTCGTCCCCATTTTCGGGAACATGCAACGGATGCCTGGGCTGCCGGCCGAACCCCAGGCGTTGCGGATGGACCTGCGAGGAGACGAGACGATGGGTGTGAGTCGGCCCTAATGCCCTTCAGGGGCTGCTCGCCCCTGCGGGCCCTTGGTGCAAGGCCGCGTCCGCCGCTCATTACACCCGAGCGCTGGGGTCAGGCGTCGGCGCGGAGGGCTTCAAACGCATCCAGGGCCGTGTCGATGTGTTGGTCGGTGTGCGCGGCCGACAGTTGCACCCGAAGCCGCGCGGCGCCTTCCGGGACGACCGGAAAGCCGAATCCGACGACGAAGATGCCTCGGTCGAGCAGCTGCTCGGACAAACGTATCGCCCTGGCCGACGCGCCGATCATGATCGGCACGATGGCGCTGGGCGAGTCGAGTACCTGGTAGCCCAGCCGGCGGAGCCCGTGACGCATCCTGTCGGTGTTGGCGTGGAGCTGGGCGACCCGCTCCGGTTCGTGTTCGAGGATGTCCAGCGCCTTGGCCGCGCTGCAGGCCACGGTCGGGGGAAGGGCGTTCGAGAACAACTGGGGTCGGCTGCGCTGAATCAGATAGTCGATCACCGCCGCCGGTCCGGCGACGTAGCCTCCCGCGGCTCCGCCAAGGGCCTTGCCGAGCGTTCCGGTGAGGATGTCGACCCCGTCGGGACCATGGCCGGGGAGGTGGAAGTGCTCGGGCGTGCCGCGGCCGTGCGCGCCCAGCACCCCGACGCCGTGCGAATCGTCGACGACCAGTGTGGCGGCGTGACGACGGCACGCCGCCACCAGTTCGGGAAGCGGCGCCAGGTCGCCCTCCATGCTGAAGACGCCGTCCGTGACCACCAGGCGGACGGGTGCTGCGTCCAGTTCGCCCAGTACCGTCTCCAACGCCGCCACGTCGCCATGGGGGAACACGCGCCGGGTGGCCGGTCGGGACAGCCGTCCGGCATCGATGATGCTCGCGTGATTCAGTTCGTCCGAGACGATCGCATCACCCTCTTGCAGCAGGCTTGGGAGCAGCCCCTCGTTGGCGTTCCAGCAGCTCACGTAGGTCAGGGCGGCTTCCGTGCCGAGGAATTGGGCGAGCCGGTGTTCCAGTTCCCGATGGCACTCGAAGGTGCCGCAGATGAACCGGACACTCGCCGTGCCGGCGCCATAGCGACGCAGACCCTCCATGCCGGCCTCCACCACGGCGGGGTGGTTGGCCAGACCAAGGTAGTTGTTCGAGCAGAAGACGAGGACCTCGCCGAGTCCCTCGATGCGGGTCACCGGACCGGTCGGGCCCGTGAGATGGCGCAACGTCTTGTGCGTGCCCGCCGCTCGCAATTCGGTCAACGTCTTCCGCAGCCGTCTTTGCAGGGCCGTCATCCGAGGCTCCACTAGTCGGGTCCGGTGGACCGGCGCGCTCGGAGGCGCCCCAACATGTCCGCGGTCATGCGCGGCAGGTCGAAGTCAGGGCGCCAACCCCACTCGCGCCGGGCGGCGGTGTCGTCCAGGCTCCTGGGCCACGAGTCGGCGATCGCTTGTCGTTCGTCCGGTTCGAACGTGCAGGTGAAGTGCGGGACGTGGCGTGTGATCGCCTGGGCGAGATCGCCGGCGGAGAAACGCATGGCAGCCAGATTGAAGGCGTTGTGGTGTTGTAGGGCCAGGCTCTCCGCCGCCATGAGATCCAGAGCGGCTTTGAGGCAGTCGGGCATGTAGATCATCGGCAGCACCGTGTCCTCACGCACGAAGCAGGTGTACCGTCCGGAGCTCAGCGCGGCGTGAAACATCTCCACCGCGTAGTCGGTGGTGCCTCCCCCGGGCGGAGCCTCGCTGCTGATGACGCCCGGGTAGCGCACACCCCGCACGTCCAGGCCATACCGACGGACGTAGTAATCGCACAGCAGTTCTCCCGCAACCTTTGAGACACCGTAGATCGTCGTCGGTCGCATGACGGTGTCTTGCGGCGTGCGCTCCCGTGGGGTGTCGGGACCGAAGACGGCGATCGAGCTCGGCCAGAACAGCTGTCGCACGTCATGCGCCCGCGCGGCCTCCAGGATGTTGTACAGGCCCCCCATGTTCACGAGCCACGCGCGCTGTGGGTCCGTCTCGCCGACGGCGGACAGTCGGGCGGCCAGGTGGTAGATCGCGTCGGGATGGCTCCGTCGCACCAGCCGATCGACGGCCTCGCCATCGGTCACGTCGAGCACATCGAACGGACCGGTCCCCAGCACTGAGTCGGCCGGTGGCCTCCCGCCGCTCGTGGCCAGAACAGTGTTCTCGCCGTGCAGCCTTCGTAACACGCCTGTCAGATCGGTACCGATCTGACCACAGGCGCCGGTCACGAGAATCGTCTTCATCGTGTTCATCGTCTCATGCAAATCGCGGACCCTCGAGGAGGGTCCGACCCCCCGCGTTGCCAACCGCGGTCTGTCGGCTGGTCTGGGAGGTTGGGGCAGGACCGACTTGCTGATTTTTTCACGGTGCCGCAGTGAAAAATCACGCACTGCGCCGTCGCGGGAACGTCTCAACATCCGGTCCAGACCACCGCCGTGGACCGCGGGCCACCCGACAGGGCTGGTACGCGTCGTGCTCAGCAGTGGGTGTAGGTCGCCACGCGAATCATCCGCCTTCGGATGACGGGGGCTGACGGAGAACCGAGCATGAGCCAACTGACCGTCGAGACCTGGATCCGGCTGCTGAGTTTCGCCCCCATCGCGCTCTGTTCGGTGACAGGGTGCGCGGTGGCGCTCTGGAAGTGGCAGCAGTTGCGTCGTCCCAGCCTCCCGTCGGCCCACGGTCTGACGCGGCTCTACGAGCGGATCGACGCTGGCGATCTGAGTGGGGCCCTCGCGCTGGTCAGGACCGACCCGTCCCGCGCGGCCCGGATCGTCCGCTCGCTGCTGCCCCTGGCCGGACGAGCGTCAGCCAGGCTTGACGCCCGTGCCGGGCAGGCGGGCGGTGAGATTGCGCGCGAGCTCGAGCATGGTCTGGGCGCGCTGGGGTTGATTGCGACGCTGGGGCCGCTGTTCGGTCTGCTCGGGACGGTGGTCGGTATCACGGTCGTGTTCAATCGGCTGGCCGGCACCGTCGGTCTCTCGTCGCCGCAGCAGCTGGCCGGTGGCATCGGCACCGCCCTCCACACGACGATTGCCGGACTGGTGGTCGGCGTACTGGCGCTTGTGTCGCACCGGTATCTTGCCGCCCGGGTCGACCAGCTGCTCGGGCAACTCGAGACAGTCGCCACGGACACTGTGGAGCGGCTCAGTCGCGACGACGATTAGGACTAGCGTCATGCGATTTCAGCGAACGCCTCGCGACCTGCCGACCATCAACCTCACGCCACTGATCGACATCCTCTTTCTGGTGCTGATGTTTCTCGTGCTGACGGCCACGTTCAGGGGCGCCTTCGTGCTCGACCTGGCGCTTCCGACGGCCGAGACCGGGACCCCGGCGTCGGTCACCGCGCCGGGCGTGGTCCGGGTCGTCGTGAGCGAGGAGGGACAGGTGACGGTGGAGGAGCGCTCTCTGACGCTGGACGAACTCGAACGTCTGCTGATCAGCCTGCCGGACCGGGAAGATCTCCAGGTCGTGCTGTCAGCCGATGCCCGTACGCCACACGCGGGCGTCGTCGCGGTGATGGACCGGGTCCGCCGAGCGGGTGTCCCCGGTCTGCGTCTTGAGACCACACCGCTCGCACGCGATCCGGGGTGATGCGGCAGTCCCGCGGGACGTGCACCGGCACGGCGATCGGTGCCTGATGACCAGCAACGGCCGACCCGTGGAAGCCGCCGGCGGTCCACATGACGTCGTCGTCCGGCACTGACACGATGAACTCAAGCGCTCTGGCAACAAGGGTGGTCTAATAGCACCTATTTCGGGCGCACGGCTACGCTCCACGGGTGAGTATCACGGGACACGCCCGAGCCATCGAGATTATGATCCACACGGTCGTCGTCAGCGACCTCGATCTGAGCTCTTGGGAACCGGCGCGCGAGACTGGGAGCGTGCGTCTGCTGCACGCTCGTCGACCCGACGTATATTCCCTCGAGGCGAAGGCACCCATCGAGCTGATCCGCACCGAATGACCTGCGGGTGGAGGCGTTACTTTTCCGCATGGTGCAACCACCGGCCGAGGCCAGAGGATTGGCGGCCAGTTCGGAGCGGCGAGCCACTTCTGCTCTGTCGTTCCACCGACTCGACCATTTGAAAACGCTCCGCTCTTGACCTTCTGGAATGTCGACTACGCCATGACGCGACCAAGCACTCAGCCAGCCGATCCATTGCACCGTTGGTCTCTCCAGGACGCACGTGAGCTCTACGGCGTGTCCGAGTGGGGCCGTGACTACTTCACCATCACCACCGACGGCCACCTGTCGGTGACCTACGGCGAGGTGGCATTGGATCTGAAGCTCTTGGTCGACGATCTGATCAGGCGCGGTATTCAGCTGCCGATCCTTCTCCGCTTCCCGGAGCTGCTCGAGTCCCGCATCCGGCTCCTCAACGAAGCCTTCGCGAACGCCATCGGCGAGTACGGCTACACGGGGAGCTATCGCGGCGTGTACCCGATCAAGGTGAACCAAAGCCGCAGCGTGGTGCAAGCCATCCTCCGTTGTGGCCGTCGATTTCACTATGGTCTCGAAGCCGGATCCAAGCCGGAGCTGTTGGCCGTCATGGCCATGCTCGATGACGACCAGGCGCTCGTGGTTTGCAACGGGTACAAGGATGAGGACTACGTTGAAACGGCACTGTTGGCCTCCACGCTCGGTCGCACCGTGGTGATCGTGGTGGAGAAGCCCAGCGAGCTCGATCTGATTCGCCGCAGCGCCGAGAAACTCGGCGTCAAGCCCTCCATTGGAATCCGCATGCGCCTTTCCAGCCGCGGGGCAGGCAAGTGGGAGCAGTCTGGCGGCGACCACGCCAAGTTTGGACTCTCGGCCAGCGAAATCCTCTCTGCCGTTGGTCAGCTCCGCGAGTGGGATCTGTCGACCTGCTTCAGGCTGCTGCACTTCCATCTCGGATCGCAGATCACCGCCATCCGGTCGATCAAGGACGCCCTCCGCGAAGCCTCGCGCATGTACATCGAACTCGTCAAGCTGGGGTGCAAGGACCTCGCGTATCTGGATGTGGGCGGTGGGCTGGGCGTCGACTACGACGGCTCGCA
>CALBET010000063.1 GCA_937888665.1 uncultured Acidobacteriota bacterium | reverse complement strand
CTCCTTGACTATCTGTACCGCATCAGGAAAATCGCCGATCACCTGAGGCGCGGGCGCTCGACGGAACCCGGCTCACCGGCTCACAAAGGCCAAACAAGAGCGGGTGGACCGCATGTCAATCGTATTCGACTTGCAGGTTCATCCCGGCCCGCTCTCCCGAAGCAGCAGGCGGCGCCACAGATCGTTCTTGACCAGCGCCTCCTCGCCCGGTCATGCTCATGGCCTCGCCGGCATGGTTCGGGCGGCCCGCCTCCGACTGCCTATGGGCCGAACCTCCGCCGAAATACGGGGCATCTGTAGACCCCGGGGACAGCGAATCCGGACTCTCGTCACGAGCCTGCGTCTGACGACATGAGCCATACGATCTCCATTATTCCAGCCCGCGGCGGCTCTAAAGGCATGCCACGGAAGAACGTCCGGCCCCTTGCCGGGAAACCGCTCGTTGCGCATAGCATCGAATCAAGCTTGCGTGCCTCGTTGGTGGATCGGACCATCGTGACCACCGATGATGACGAGATAGCGGAGGTCGCACGACGGTGGGGAGGAGAAGTGATCATGCGCCCCGCTGAGCTGGCTGCGGACGCCTCCCCCACAGAACCCTGCATGATACATGCGGTGCAAGAGATCGAACGCCAAGGGCACGCCGTCGATCTCGTCGTCCTACTCCAGCCAACGACCCCGCTCCGGCCGGTGACGCTGATCGACGAGTGCATTAGACAACTCACGCGAGCACATGCGGACTCCGTTGTGACGGTGTGCGAGAGCCACTGTTTTTGCTGGACTCGGACCGAGTCGGGTGCCCGCGCCACGTATGACCCGGTCAGTCGACCGCGCCGCCAAGATGCCGACCGCAGATTCATCGAAAACGGCAACGTGTACGTCACACGCCGCGACGTCTTGCTGCACGAGGCAAGCCGCCTCGCTGGCAAGGTCGAGATACTTGAGATGCTGCCCGAAGATTCCGTGGATATCGACTCCCCGTTCGACCTCTGGCTGGCGGGGCAGATACTTACCCACAGAGCGACACACGCGCAAGGCGTCTGGGACCTGTCCACTTCCGGTTGAAGAGACAGCTCGGGACATATGACTACGCCGCACATCCATATAGCGGGCCGCCGCATCAGCGCCGATGATCCCTGCTTTGTCATCGCGGAGATCGGCGTGAACCACAATGGCAGCCTGGACACGGCTCTCAGGCTCGTGGATGCGGCCGTCAGCGCGAAGGCTGACGCAGTCAAGTTCCAGAAGAGGCACCTCAAGAGTCTCTACCCCAAGACGCTGCTCGACGACCCGAACATCGCGGATTGGGCGTTTCAGTACATGCTGCCGATTCTCGAGGAAATGGAACTGACAGAAGGTGAATTTCAGAAGATCAAAGCCTATTGCGATGAACGAGACATCCTCTTCATGTGCACACCCTGGGACGAGGAGAGCCTACCGCTGCTCGAGACCCTCAGCGTTCCGGCATACAAGATCTCTTCCGCCGACCTCACCAACCTTCCTCTCCTGAACACCATCGTCTCCACCAAGAAGCCGCTCATCATCTCCACGGGTATGTCCCTCCCTGCCGAAATTTCCGTGACCGTCGACTACCTCAGAGCGCTCGGTGCGGAGTTCGCGATTCTCCACTGCTGCAGCACCTATCCGGCGCCGTTCGAAGATATCAACCTTCGCTACCTGGAGACCTTGAAGGAATTCGGAGTGCCGGTCGGATACAGCGGTCATGAGCGGGGCATCATGATCCCAGTGGCCGCTCGGGTGATGGGGTGCTGCATTATCGAAAAGCACATCACGCTGGACCGCACGCTGCCAGGACCAGACCATCCCGCCAGCATTGAGCCGCACGGGTTTTCAACGATGGTGCGTGACCTTCGAAACGTGGAAACAGCGCTGGGCAGGAACGAAAAGAAAATTTCTACGATGGAGGAATTGAACCGGCAGGTCCTCCGGAAAAGTCTGGTCGCGGCGCGCGATTTGACCCCTGGTGACACCGTCGCTTCAAACGACGTCCTTGTTCGAGGTCCCGGTAAGGGGTTGTCCCCGCAAAGAATGGCCGAACTCGTCGGCACGACAGTCAGACGGCCGATCGCAGCGGAGGAATTCTTCATCGAGGGCGACCTCAGAGGTCATGAGATCGTCACCATCGAGCGGAGGGATTTTCGCCACAAGTGGGGGTTCAAGGTACGCTTTCATGACTGGGAAGAGTATCTTCGGCATACCCCGCCGCTTGTCGAGTTTCACTTCAGCCAAGATGATGTGGTCGGGACATTTCGTCGGCCGAAAGAGCCCTATCGCGTACAGCTGATCGTGCATGCCCCAGAGGTTCTTGATCGCCGTCTGGTGGATTTCTGTTCGACGGACAAGACAATCCGCGATAATTCCGTTCGGCTCATTCAGCAGACGATCGACAAGGTCAAAGAGATCGAGCCCTATTTCGAGGGGCCCGCGTCGCTCGTGATCCACACGGGCGGCATGTCCCTCGACGAGCCCGATCCGGACACGGCTCCCATGTACGAGCGCGCGTTGGAGTGCTACAAGAAGCTCGACGCCAAAGGAGTGACGCTGCTGCCGGAAAACTTGCCGCCTCGCCCCTGGTATCTGGATGGACAGTGGTTTCAGAACGCGTTTACGGACCCTGACGAGATCGCGGCGTTCTGCCGGGCCGGAAATTTCGAAATGACGTTCGATACGTCCCATGCGCAGCTCGCGTGCACTAGCGCGGGAAAGACGCTCGCTGACTTCTCGGCGGTCTGCCTGCCCTTTATT